>DAOVBF010000032.1 GCA_030673955.1 Deltaproteobacteria bacterium | reverse complement strand
GTCCCGACACCCACTCCGCGAGCGTAATCGCGTGGGATCGAGTTGCTCCGGCGGGCCAGCTGGCGCCGAGGTGCGCGCAGGAGCGCGTTTGTATCCGTCTGACCGTTCGCGGCACCCTACGATACCCGGTGCAATGAACTGGCTGACTCAGACACCGTGGCCGCACCGGCTTCGGTGTACCCGCGAGTCAAGCCATACGCGCGGCGGCTCGGTCGGCTGTGGGACGGGTCAGGCGCAGGCGATGGAACGGCTCCAGGGTGGCGATCGCGTCGACGCCCTGGCTCGGGTGCCAGCGGAAGAATCGCACCTCGACCTCCTCCGGCGTGAAGTCCACCAGGCAGAATCCGTTCTCCTCGATGGGCGCAATGGTTTCCTCGACGTCGAGGCCGCTGGGGGGCGTCGCGCCGATACCGCGGAAACTCGAGGGCCAGCCGCGTGTGGAGGTACCGAGCGGTCCGGGAAGAATGGACACGACGGGGTTCCCGCTCCAATCATGTGTCCCGCCCCGCGCGATCGTGCCCACAGCGATGCAGTGCAGGTCCCCGCCGAGGAAGAGCGGGATGCGCCCGGCCATGCCGGAGGCGGCTGACAGCAGCCGATCGTGCTGCGTCTGCCATCCCGGCTGCCAGTGCAGCTTGGGTGGGGAGGTCACGAGACGACCACTCTCATCCAGCAGGTCGGGGTACCACTCGAGCCACTTGCCGGCCGACCAGCCCGGGGGCGTCGACGGCATGTTGACAACATGGTCGACTTCGCGCGCAGCCATACGCTGGATGATCCAGTGTTCCACCGAAGGCGGCACAAATCCGGCGCTCTCGCCGGATAGGGAGACGAAGCCGCGGCAGTCGTACATCAGCACCTCGAGCAGCGTCCCGAAACGGAGCGTGCCGAAGCTCTCGCTCACGAGCGGGGGACGCTCCGGCGCCGACGCGCCGGGTAAGTCCGACGGCCGCGTCACGTCCGGGAGAAATTCGGGGTAATACATGTGCTGCGTTGCACGCGCCAACCGCAGCATGAAGGCATCCGGCGGAAACGTGACGAGCTCCTCGGTCGCCTCGTCGTTTTCGAAGTAGTCGTGATCGTCCCTCACAAAGAACACGGGCACGGATTGACAGCGGGTACCGTAGAGGTCGGCGATCTGAGGACCCACAGCCCGGTGCAAGACAGTCTCATTCTCGGTGCCGATCACGGCTCGATCACGCTCGAAACGCCCCGCGACCCACCAGGCAAAAGGCGATCTCCCCAGCCCCCGACTCGAACTCGAGCGCAGGTCCCAGTACACGTGGTCGCCGTTGGCGAGAACCGCGTCCGGCTGGAACGCCAGGCCGCGCTCCAGGAGCCGCGTCCGCACCAGGGTCGACTGGAAGATCGGCTCGAGGCGAGGCGACGAGTAATCCCGCAGGGCTTCATGCCCCCCCGCGCAGGTGAAAACCAGCAAGCGCACTCTTGCTGGGCGCGCCCGAGGCGAGGGAAAGGTCGACAGCGCCCAGGGGCCGTGCAGTACCCGCCCGCCGGCGTCGGAAAGGGTCAGCTCGTAGCGCTGCGACGCTTGCAGCTGATCGATATCAAAAGACCAGAAGCGACCCCTGCTGTCGGTGCGCACGCCGGCCACGGTGCGTCCATCGATTCCTAGCTGGGGCGCTCCATCGGTCGGCGCGCGGAAAGACACCTTGAGCAGGATGCGTTCGTGACTGACCGTGGGCAGGATGTGAGCGATCCCGGTCTCGGTCGCGTGTGGGTCCCGCCGAAACGAGCAATGCGGCAACAGGCTGCCCCCCGCTACGGCGGCCGACAACCTGAGAAAGTCGCGCCGTTTCATCCGATCCCCTCCACCCCAGGCGCCATCGCCCGAGGCACGCTCACGCCGATCTCCGGACTCGTCTTTCCCGAGCTTTGCTGGCGCAGGAAACCCCTCAGTGCTTCGAGAAGCTCTCGTCGCCGGGGGGCGCGGATGTGGTCGGCGCCTTCGACGATCACCAGCCTGAGATCGGGCACCCGTCCCTTCAGGGCCTCTACGCCGACCCTGAGCGGGTCGCGGCTTCCGACGATGCCGCACACGGGGACGGAGATCGTGCGTAGAGCTTCTTCCTCGACGGTGAGATCCGGTATGCCCCTGACCATAGCGCTGAGCGCGTGGCCATCGTTGAGGTAGCGGGTCATGAACCTGACCCACCCCGTGTGCAACAGACCGGGCTTCTCCCGCTCGGAGCCCAAGCGGCCGGCCAGCGGCCCGATCCCGCGACCGGACTTCAGGGCCCGCTCGAGCTCCCCGAGAGACCCCAGGAATGCGCTGTTGTCGGTCCGCTCCCAGCCGGCGCCCAGAGGCGAGGCGGTGAGCAACCGCTCCGGATACGTCGTCGCGAGCTTAATCGTGATGAGTCCTCCGAGCGAGTAACCAACCACATGTGCCTTCCCGATCTGCAGGTGGTCCAGCAGGCGCGTCACGTCGTGGACCATTTGCATGCCGTACTGCCTGACGTCGCGCGGCTTCTCGCTCAGCCCGTGGCCACGAAGATCCAAGGCGATGACTCGGAATTCCTCTGCCAGCGCCTGAGTGATGCCCGGCAAGCGCCAGTTGAGGTCGGCATTCACCGCGAAGCCGTGCAGAAGTACGACCGGCTCCCCTTCGCCCTGGACGGTGTAATGCAGGCGAACCCCGTTGGAATCGAAATACTCGCCTTCGACGCGGTGCGTGATGCGGAAGAAGACCAAGGTCGCGATAGCAAAGACGACGACGAGCAGCACCACGGCACCGAGAAAGAGTCTGATCAGCATGGATCTGCGTACCTATCCGGAGCCAATGGATCTCGTCC
This sequence comes from Deltaproteobacteria bacterium, assembly GCA_030673955.1. Lineage (GTDB taxonomy): Bacteria > Myxococcota_A > UBA9160 > SZUA-336 > SZUA-336 > SMWZ01. The sequence continues at coordinate 5,982 of DAOVBF010000032.1, read as the reverse complement.
CACGCTTGCGCAATAGACGGGGGCAAGAATAATGAAGACAGACTGCCGCACCCAGCCACGCATCCACTGAAGACCAGGTCACCGGTCTCAGAGCCGTTCGAGCCGGTCCACGGAAGCGCGGGGACCGGCCAGAACGAGATGATCGCCGAGCTCGATCCGGTCATCGGGGGTCGGCACGCGGATCGCGTCCTTCCGGCTGCCGCTGCGAATCAGCAAGACCTGCACGCCGCTCCGCTTGCGGAGGTCGAGCTGGCTCAGCGTTCGGCCCGCGAAGCGGCGCGGCGCCGGCCGTTCCTCCAGCACGTAGCCACCGCCCAGGTCGACCTGCCGCTCGCTGCCGGCGATCGAGATGCGATCCGGTAACCCGCTGATCAGGTCGCGGCGCAGGGCCTCCTGGTTGTAGGCGCTGATGACATCCTGCTCGTGCACGGAGCCGACCAGGCGCCTCGGATTCTCCGGGTCGACGACCGCGATCTCCGACGCCATACCGCGACTGAAGATGCGCATCCCCGTGTCGAGGTTGTCGTCCTCCGAGACACTGACCCGTTCCTCGACCATGTCGCTGGCCACCACGATCGACCGCAGCTCCTCCTGCTCGTTGAGAAGCCGGCGAACCTGCCGCAGGTAGATCGCGCCGATGAACTCGCCGCGGTCGTTCTCTACGAAGAACTCACTGTGGTCGCTCTGCACGATCAGGTCCATCACGCTCGCAAAGCTCGCCGAAGCGGGAACGACCTCGGGCTTACGATCGATGATGTCGCGGACATAGAGGCCCTTGAGGATATTCGGGTCCTGGTCCTGCGTCAGGTCCACGCCGTGCCTCCGGAGCTTCTGCGTGTAGATCGAGTCGCGGCTCAGGAAAGTGGTCACCAGCGTGCTGATCACACAGGCCGCCATGAGTGGCGGGATGATCTCGATCGTCTGGGTCATCTCGAAGATCATGATGATCGCGGTGATCGGCGCGTGCGTGGCCGCCGCCACCACGGCACCCATCGCGACGAGCGCGTACGCGCCTGAGGTCGCGGTCGCATCCGGGAAGAGCTGGTGGATGAACGCGCCGAGGAAGCCGCCGGTCGCAGCACCCAGGAAGAGTGAGGGGGCGAAGATGCCGCCGGAGCCCCCCGAGCCGAGCGTGATGGCTGTGGCCGCGAGCTTGGCCACCAGTAACACGCCCAGCAGAAGGACCGGAATCTGACCCCTCAGGGCCTGGCTGATCGTGTCGTAGCCCACGCCGAAAACCTCGGGCAGGGACATGCCGATCAGCCCGACGCAGAGTCCGCCCAGGCCGGCCTTCAGATACGCCGGAATCGGCATTCTCTCGAAGATGTCCTCGCTCGCAGCCATCGCGCGGATGAACGCCAGGGCCACGAGACCGGCCACGACGCCCACCAGCATGTAGGCCCCCAGCTCGAAAGGGCTCACCAGGTCGTACTCCGGTACCCGGAAGGCCGGGTGGTTGCCGAGGAAGAAACGCGAGACAACTGTCGCGACCACCGATGAGATCACAATCGGGCTGAACTGGGACACGGCGAAGTCACCGATGACGATCTCGACCGCAAACAGCGCACCGGCGATGGGGGCATTGAACGTGGCCGCAATGCCCGCGGCCGCCCCACAGCCGACCATGGTGCGGAGCTGACGCGGGGGGACCCGGAGCAGCTGCCCCACCCAGGAGGCCGCCGCGGAGCCGATCTGCACGATCGGTCCCTCTCGCCCGACCGAGCCACCGGAGCCGATCGAGATGGCGGAAACCAGCGTCTTGATACCGACCACCCGCCGACGGATCACGCCGCCCCTGAGCGCCACCGCCTCCATGACCTCGGGCACGCCGTGTCCCTTGGCCTCGCGGGCACAGAAGTAGATCAGCGGCCCGACTACGAGACCGCCGAGCGCGGGGATCAGGACGCGCCAGTGGGCGGCGAGGCCGCGCGCCCGCTCGAGCGGGTCGACCGGGTCGGCGAAGAGCCCCGCGTCGATCACCTCGAGCAGTCCACCGGCACCGCCGAAGAACGCCCCCTGAAACACGCGGATCAGGATGCGGAAGACGATCGCGCCGGCGGCGCCGACAAAGCCCAGCGCCACGGCGACCACCACCATGAAGAGGTAGCCGTTCGCGCGGGCCCTCCGAGTTCCGACCCCGCTGGAGCCGATACGACTGGTCCTCACGGCAGCCGAAGCCTAACGCAAGCGGGCACGGATTGCGGATCCGGCAGCAAGGCCCAAGGGGAAATAGCCGGGCGAGAAAGGGGCCAAGACGTCGCAGGCCGGAGCGAATCGCCGCGGAGCTCCTGGAGACCAAATCGACGAGCTGCCAGAGCCGCGGGCGGGTGAGATAGAATCGGATCCATCCATGGAGCTCTCTTCAGGCGATCTGGGCCGCCGCGAGTTCGGGAAACTCCTGCTGACATCGATCGGAATGGCAGCCGGAGCGCCGGCGTGTTCATCCTCCTCCGACTACACCGACGCGGACGAGGCCGCGCTCGAGCGGCAGAAGCGCGCCGAGGCGGCCCGATCCGGACGAGGACCCCATGGTCCGCTTCGCTTCCGCGGCTACCGCGGCCTGGCGGAACTGCCCTACTTCGAGCTGGATCCGGGCGGCCAGCTGCGCCTGGCGGCCGACGATGTGCCCCCCGCCATCGACATTCACGCACATCTCGGCATCGCCTTGCTATTCGCTCCGCGCATCGATCTGCTCCGCCGCACGGATCGCACCCGGCATATGCTCGACTGTGACGGATCCGACCCGGGGTGCGAACTCGACCTGGATGTCTACATCAACACGAACTTCACCCCCGAGATGCTCCGGCAGCTCTCGCGCGAGGTGAGGAACCAACTGCTCTTCGGAAGCCACGCGGCAGAGACTCAGACCATCCCCAACCTATTAGCCGAGATGGAGGCCATGAACGTCGAGAGGACCGCCATCCTCCCGATTGCGGCGGGGTTGCCCTTCGGGGATGACCTGACGGACGAGTGGATGGGCGCGATCGCGCGGTCCGAGGCTCGCGACCGGCTCATTCCGTTTGCTTCCGTGCACCCGCGCGACGCTGCGTGGCGCGAGAAGCTCCGTGGGTTCGCCGAACGCGGTGCGCGCGGCGTCAAGCTGCACCCAGAGATGCAGCGCTTCTTTCCCGATGATCCAGCTGCGATGGAGATCTACGCAGAATGTGAGAGTCTGGGACTCCCCGTGATCTTTCACGCCGGCCGTTCGGGGATCGAGCCCAGCTTCATGCGGAAGTACGCCCTCATCCGGCGCTACGTTCCAGCGATCGAATCCTTCCCGCGCGTGCAGTTCATCCTCGGCCACGCGGGCGCGCGGGATGTGGCGGATACCATTCCGGTCGCCAAGCGAAACGAGAACGTGAGTCTCGAGACCTCCAGCCAGGGAGTCACACAGCTCCTGGAGCTGGTGCAAGAGCTCGGCCCGGAGCGGCTCCTCTTCGGAACGGACTGGCCCTTCTACCATATCGCCGCACCCCTCGCGACGGTCCGGCTCATGAGCGAGGGCCGCCCGGACGTACGCGAGCTGATCCTGCGGGGGAACGCCGAGCGTGTGCTCGGCGAGCGGATTCGCATTGCGGGGAAGGTGGAGTGTCTCGGTGCATGATCTGCGAGAAGAGGTCCCCGTTCGTGTCCGAGGCGATCGCTGTCTGCGGCGACTGCCTGCGCGAAGGTTCACCACGCGCGGAAGGGCTGGCCCGGCTGGCTCATGCACGAATTCGGGAGAAGTTTGGCCTGCCCCCCTCCAAACCCGACCGTGGCAGCGGAAGACCTTGTGAGTTTTGCCTGAATGCCTGCCAGCCCGAAGAGGGAGAGCTCGGGCTTTGCGGCTTGCGCCGGACTGAAGCGGGCAGGGTGAGGCCACTTGCCGGCACACCGCGTGAGGCCGTGCTGAACTGGTATCACGATCCGCTTCCGACGAACTGCTGTGCCGACTGGGTCTGTCCGGGAGGGAGCGCTTGTGGTTATCCCGAATACTCCCATGCGCCTCGCGCCGAACGAGGCTACAAGAATCTGGCGGTCTTCTACTACGGTTGCACCTTCGATTGCCTGTTCTGTCAGAATTGGCAGTGGCGATACGGACTCGCAGCCGACTGCCGGGTGAGTGCGCTGGAGCTCGCGCGAGCTGTTGATGCATCGACCAGCTGCATTTGTTATTTCGGCGGCGATCCCACACCCCAGCTGTCTCACGCTATCCACGCGTCGCGCCTTGCAGTTGAGCGTGCGAGGTTGGAAAAACGCATCCTTCGCATCTGCTGGGAGACGAACGGGGCGATGAATCCCAGACTCCTGCGCAGCATGGCTGATCTCTCGCTTGAGAGCGGCGGTTGCATCAAATTCGACCTGAAGGCACATAACGGCTCAGTGCATAGAGCCCTTTGCGGTACGGAAAATACGCGGACGCTGGATAACTTTGCCTACCTGGCCGGTCGCAGAGATGAGAGGTCGGAGATCCCTCTGCTCATCGCGGCCACCCTCCTGGTGCCGGGGTATGTCGATGCAAGAGAGGTGGGCTCTCTCGCTAGCTTCATTGCCTCTCTCTGCCCCGACATCCCGTACGTGCTGCTGGCGTTCCATCCGAGTTTTGAAATGGCCGACCTGCCGACCACGTCGCGGGACCAGGCCGAACGGTGCCACGAACAGGCTCGCGCGGCCGGGTTGACAAATGTGCGGATAGGTAATCTGCACCTCTTGCGAGGATGAGCTTCATGGCGGAGGACCTGCTCCGAATGCCGGCCTGGCGGGGGGCCGGAGAAATCGCCGCGGGGCGGTTGAAGGCGGAGGCCTGGGTGCGAGCCCTGCTCGAGCACACGGAGGCACGCGAACCCGAGGTCCGGGCCTGGGCCTGCCTCGACGCGGAGCGCGCGCTCACGTGGGCCCGTGAACGCGATGCCCAGCCGCCCCGCTCGCCTCTTCACGGCGTCCCCGTCGGCATCAAAGACATCATCGACACGGCGGACCTGCCCACCGCGTACGGAAGCCCGATCTATCGCGGGAATCAGCCGCAAGCCGATGCCGCCTGCGTCGGGTTGCTGCGTGTTGCGGGAGCGGTGCCGCTCGGCAAGACGGTCACGACCGAGTTCGCCCTCCTCACACCCAGCGAGACCCGTCACCCGGAAGATCCCGCCAGCACGCCGGGCGGCTCCTCCAGCGGCTCGGCGGCGGCCGTGGCCGACGGCATGGTCCCGCTCGCCCTGGGAACTCAGACGGCGGGCTCCATCATCCGTCCCGCTAGCTTCTGCGGCGTGGTGGGCTACAAGCCCAGCTACGGATCGTTCAGCTTCTCCGGCATTCGCCACGCCGCCAAGTCACTCGACACTCTGGGGGGGATGGCGCGCTGCGTTCGCGATGTGGATCTGCTGCGTGTTGTTCTAGCGGGTCGCGAGCCGATCCCGCCTGAAGGAAGCCAGCCACGAGCCGTCGGCCTGTGCCTCACCGCCGTATGGGAAAAGGTCGAGGAGCCGATGCGTGCGGCAGTCGAGTCGGCAGCGCGCGAGCTCCAAGGGCTCGGCGTGCGTGTGGTCGATGCCGAGCTGCCCCCCGTGTGCGATGAGCTGCTGCCCGCGCAGGCCGCAATCATGCTCTTCGAGATCGCTCGGGTCTTCACCTATGAGCGGATCCACCATCGCGAAGCGCTGAGCCCCGGCTTTCAGGCATTGCTCGACGCGGGAGCCGGCATCGACCCGTCCGAGTACGACCGCGCCCGGCTTCTGGCGGATGAGTGCCGCCGTCAGCTCGACACGCTGCCCGCCGAGGTCGACCTCCTGCTGACGCCTGCCGCATTGGGCGAGGCTCCGCGCGATTTGAGCCAGACGGGCGATCCCGCCGCGAACGCCCTCTGGACCGTGCTGTATACCCCTTGCGTCACACTGCCCCGGTTCCGGGGTTCACGAGGTTTGCCCCTCGGGATGCAGTTCGTCGGCCACCGTGGCGCGGACGCCGCGCTGCTGGCGCACGCGCGCTGGATCGAAGCCGCCTGGAGCG
>DAOVBF010000274.1 GCA_030673955.1 Deltaproteobacteria bacterium | reverse complement strand
CGTCCCATCGGCTTCACCTCCTTCAGCGTGATCTGCCCTGAGGGGAGCGTCAATGTCGGAACGGGCTGCTTTCGCCAGGTGGACGACGAGATCGACGCCAAGACCTGGACCGCCCTGGTTCGGCTGGACTGGCGGATTCGTAAGCATTTTTTCACCTTCGTCTCCTATCGATATCGGGACCAGACCTCAGATGGGAGCCGACCAGTCGGCGAGTTCGACAACCACCGGCTGATGCTGGGCTTCCGGTACGCGTATCCGATCGATCTGAAGTAAACGGGGGGGGCGAGCGGCCGTGGCAAGTGGGACGGAGGAAAAAGTGGCTTCAGAACGGCGCGTACTCGTCACGGGAATCACGGGCCAGGACGGCTCCTATCTGGCCGAGCTACTGGTCGAGAAGGGCTACCACGTGACGGGTATGGTGAGGCGCTCCAGCTCGGAGAACTTCGAGCGGATCGCCCACCTCGTGGACCGCATCGAGCTGCGCCAGGGTGATCTGCTCGATCAGCTCTCGCTCGTCAACCTGCTGCAAGACCTGCAGCCTCACGAGGTCTACAACCTGGCGGCGCAGTCCTTTGTGCCGACCAGCTTCTCGCAGCCGATCCTCACGGCGGAGTTCACCGCGCTCGGCGTCACGCGTCTGCTCGAAGCGATCCGCCTCGTCGATCCCACAATTCGCTTCTACCAGGCGTCGTCGAGCGAGATGTTCGGGAATGTGCCTGAATCGCCCCAGAGCGAGACCACGCCCTTCCAGCCGCGCAGCCCGTACGGTGTGGCCAAGCTTTATGGCCATTGGATCACCCTGAACTACAGGGAGAGCTACGGGCTTTTCACATGCTCGGGAATCCTCTTCAACCACGAGTCACCGCGGCGCGGACGCGAGTTCGTGACGCGAAAGATCGCCGAGGGTGCGTCGCGCGTCGCGCTGGGGCTCGCCGAGCGCCTGGAGCTGGGCAACCTGGACGCGAGGCGGGACTGGGGTTACGCGCCCGAATACGTCGAGGTGATGTGGCTCATGCTGCAGCAGGAGAGGCCGGTCGACTACGTGATTGGCACCGGCGAGCAGCATACGACGCGCGAGTTCTGCGAGGTGGCCTTTGCACATCTGGGCCTCGATTACCGCCCATACGTGCAGGTGGCCCCCAGGTTCTTGCGGCCCGCCGAGGTCAATAGCCTGCTGGCGGACGCAAGCAAAGCCCACCGTGAGCTCGACTGGAAGCCGCGCACCTCGTTCACGGAGCTGGTGCAGATCATGGTGGATGCCGAGGTCGACCGGCTTCGCCGAGAGAAGCCTCCCGAGGGACGCTGAGGCGGTGAGGGTGCTGGTGACCGGTGGTGCGGGGTTCATCGGATCCCACCTGATCGAGGCCTGCTTGGAGCGCTCGAACGAGGTCGCGGTGCTCGACTCCTTCCACCCCTTCTACCCGCGGGAATGCAAGGAGGCGAATCTGCGGAGCGCACGTACACATGCGGGTTTCGCAAAGCTCTACGAGGGCGATATCCGGGCCCCGGCTTTTCTCCGGCGTGTCTTCGACGGGTTTCGCCCCGAGGCGGTCGTCCACCTCGCGGCGCGGGCGGGGGTGCGGCCCAGCCTGGAGGCGCCGCAGGAGTACTGCGACGTGAACCTGACGGGCACCGCACTGCTCCTCCAGGAGGCAGCGCATGCGGGTGTGCAGCGCTTCATCTTTGCCTCCTCGTCGAGCGTGTACGGCGAGAAGCCGCGCGGTCCCTTTGTGGAGGATGCGGCGACCGATCGACCGCTCTCCCCCTACGGCGCGACCAAGCGTGGGGGGGAGCTCCTGTGCCACGCCATGCACCATACCAGCGGCCTCGCGATCACGTGTCTGCGGATCTTCACGGCTTACGGGCCGCGCCAACGGCCAGACCTGGCGATCCACAAGTTCGCTCGACTCATGCTGGCCGGGCGCCCGATTCCGGTGTTCGGGGACGGGAGCGCAGAGCGCGACTTCACGTTCGTAGAGGATCTCGTCGAGGGAGTCCTGCAAGCCCTGGATCGCGCGGGCGGGTTTCACATCTACAATCTCGGTCGAGGAAGGCCGGTGACACTCAACGAGACCATTGCCGTCCTCGAGCGTGAGCTCGGCATTCCGGCGAAGCGAGAGACGCTGCCCCCGCAGCCCGGCGACGTGCCGCGCACCTGGGCCTCCATCGAGCGCGCTCGGCGCGAGCTCGGCTACGAGCCGCGCGTGGAACTCGACGAGGGGGTCCGAGTCTTCGCGACCTGGCTGCGTGAGGAGGGTGGATGCGCGTCCTGGTGACCGGCGGGGCGGGATTCATTGGCTCGAACCTGGTGAGAGCCTGCCTCGAGCGTGGGGACGAGGTGCGCGTGCTCGACGATTTCAGCACGGGCCGGTCCGAGAACCTCGCCGAGTTCCAGGGCGCCATCGATCTCGTCAAGGGCAGCATCGTCGATTTCGAGACGGTGCAGCGATCCATGAGCGGCTGCGCGGTGGTCTACCATCTCGCGGCGGTGCCCTCCGTCGTCCAGTCCATCGAAGAGCCCGTGCGAACGCACGCCGTGAATGTCAGTGGGACCGTGCACGTGCTGGAGGCCTCGCGACGCGAGGGCGTACGCCGAGTCGTGTATGCCAGCTCCTGCGCCATCTACGGGGATTCGAGGGCGTCGCCCCACCGTGAGGATCTCCCGCCGTTGCCCCTCTCGCCCTACGCGCTGCACAAGCTCACGGGGGAGCTCTACTGCCAGCAGTTCACTCGGCTTTACGGCCTC
>DAOVBF010000063.1 GCA_030673955.1 Deltaproteobacteria bacterium | reverse complement strand
ATCGGGTAGAGCATGTCCATCTTGAGCAGCCGGATGCCGAGCGCGTTGAGCTTGGGCCCGTCTAATCCGAGCAGATCGAGCGCGGATTCGAGCTCGCGGTAGAGGCGGCCGCTTGCCACCAGGCCGATGCGGTCGTGCGGGTGCTGGTGGGAGATCGGGTTGAGATCGTTCTCGAAGGCGTAGCGGCGGACCGCCTCGAGCCGCTCGTAGAGGATCTGCTCCTCGATTCGGTTGACGTACGGCGGCAGGAGACGGGGATCGACGTGTTTCTGGAAGCTGCGTCCGCGCACCTGGAACTTGGGAAGCTGGACGGTCCGGGGCTCGGGCGACAGGTCCAGGACCGCGCCGCCGTCCGCCACGTCGGCGGCCATCTTGAGGCCGACCCAGACGCCCGCGTAGCGCGAGAGGGCGAAGCCGTGGAGTCCCAGCGCGAGCACATCGCCCGCGTCAGCGGGTGCGAGCAGCGGGATCAGCGCGTGCGCGAAGGCGTGCTCGCTGTGGCTGGGGAGCGACGAGCTCTTGCAGTAGGGATCGTCGCCCACCACCGCGAGCGCCCCACCGAAACGTGCCGTCCCGACAAAGTTGGCGTGACGCAGGACGTCCAGCGAGCGGTTGAGCCCCGGGGCCTTGCCGTACCAGATGCCGACCACGCCGTCGTAGCGCGAGTGCGGGAAGAGGTCGATGAGCTGGGTCCCCGCGATCGTGCCCGCGGCGAGCTCCTCGTTCAAACCGGGCACGAAGCGTGCGCCCTCCGCCCGCAGCAGGGCCTCCGCGCGCTCGAGCTCCTGATCGAGGCTCGCCAGGGGGGAGCCGGGGTAGCCCGAGATGAGGGCCCCGACCCGCTGGCCGGCGGCGCGATCCCGGCGCAGCTGGTCCAGGGGCAGGCGCACGAGCGCCTGCAGCCCGGTCAGGTGGACGCGCCCCTGCGTGCGGGTGTAGCGGCCCCCGAGGGGGGACAGGTCGGGCTTCGACTCGGGCATCCCCCCTCGTATCGACTGCACAGACGGAGGGGCTTAGGCGAGAGGTTCCGCTGGAGTCGGCCAGTGAAACGTGTTTCAATACGGGCGCGCTGGGAGCCGGGTCCGAGCCGCCCTGGAATCGAAGCCCGAAGAAGGAAGGAAGCTATGTCAGTCCCCCCTGAAGAAGTGCTCAGCGCGAGCTACGCCCTGGAGTACGCATATCACCGGTCGGTGGGCCCGGTGATCGGCCGCTTCCTCACGGGGCTTCGCGAGCGCAGGATCGAGGGCATCGTGGGAAGCGACGGGAGGGTGATCGTGCCCCCTACGGAGTACGACCCGGTGACCGGTGAGACGCTCGAGAACTTCGTCGAGATCGGCCCGGCAGGCGTGGTGACCACCTGGGCGTGGGTGGCCGAGCCCCGCGAGAACCAGCCTCTCGAGCGCCCCTTTGCCTGGGCGCTCATCCGGCTGGACGGCGCCGACACGGCCATGCTGCACGCCGTGGACACGGGCGAGGAGTCGAGGATGTCGACGGGGATGCGCGTCAAGGTGCGCTGGCGGGACGAGACCTCGGGGCATATCCGGGACATCGCCTGCTTCGAGCCGGAGGGAGCGTGATGGAGAACCAGGTCGAAGAGATCAAGACACCGATCCGCCTCGAGTACCGGCACACCGCGGGTGACGCCACCACGCGCTTCCTGCGCGCGATCAAGGAGGGCCGCATCTTGGGTCAGCGCTGTCCCAAGTGCAGGCTGGTCATCGTACCGGCCCGCGGCGCCTGCGCGCGTTGCGGCGTTCCCACCCGCGAGGAGGTGGAGCTTCCCGACAAAGGCACCGTGACCACCTTCTGTGTGGTTCACCTTCCCATTCCGGGGTCTGAGGTCAAGCCGCCATTCGTGTGCGCGACCATCCAGCTCGACGGCGCGGACATCGGCTTCTTCCATCTCGTGAGTGAGATCCAACCGGATCAGGTGCGAGCGGGGATGCGCGTCCAGGGGGTGTGGAAGCCACGCGAGGCTTGGGACTACACGCTCGAGAACATCCGCTACTTCAAGCCCACGGGCGAGCCCGACGTGGAGCTCGAAGATACGAGGAGTACGGGCCATGCGTGAGGTGGCGATCGTCTCCTTCGCACAGGCGCCGAACGTCCGGGATGCCGGCGCACTGAACGAAGTGGAGCTCCTGATGCCCGTGGTGACAGAGGTGCTCGAGAGCTCCGGCATCCCGATGCAGGAGATCGGCTTCACCTGCTCCGGCAGCTCCGACTACCTGGAGGGGATTCCCTTCTCGTTTGTGATGGCTGTCGATGCGGTTGGCGCCTGGCCGCCCATCGCGGAATCACACGTCGAGATGGACGCCGCCTGGGCGCTCTACGAGGCCTGGGTCAAGATCCAGCACGGTGTGGCCGACTCGGCGCTGGTCTACGGCTTCGGTAAGTCCTCCTTGGGCCAGATTCGCGACATGCTCGCCCTTCAGCTCGACCCCTACTACGTCGCGCCGCTCTGGCCCGACTCGGTGAGCCTGGCGGCGCTCCAGGCGCGCGCACTGCTCGAGTCGAGTGGTTACAGCGAGAAGGATATGGCCGGGGTCGCGGTCCGAAGCCGGCGCAACGCCAAGAACAACTCCAAGGCGCAGCTGGCGGGCGACTTCGATGCAGCGGCGCTACTGGCCGAGCCCTACCTGGTGTCGCCGCTACGCAAACACGACTGCCCGCCGATCACAGACGGTGCGGCGGCAGTGGTGCTGGCTGCGGACGACCTGGCGCGCAGGGCCTGCAAGCGGCCGGCCTGGATCCGCGGCATCGATCACCGTATCGAGGCGCACGCCCTGGGCGTGCGGGACCTGACGAAGTCGCCCTCGACAGAGCTGGCCGCCGAGAAGGCGGGTGTGAACCGGGGCCCGTTGGACCTGGCGGAGCTCCACGCGCCTTTCACCCATCAGGAGCTGATTCTGCGTGAGGCCCTCCGTCTCAAAGGAGGTGTGGAGATCAACCCCTCGGGTGGGGCGCTCGCGGCCAACGCCGTCATGGTGGCCGGCCTGGTGCGCCTCGGAGAGGCCGCGAACCGCATCATGATGGGCTCGGCGAACCGCGCCGTGGCGCACGCCACGTCGGGCCCGTGTCTGCAGCAGAACCTCGTCTGCGTGCTGGAGGGCGAGTAGATGGGTGAGCTTTGCGGAGTGATCGGAGTCGGCCAGACCAAGTACGCGGCCAAGCGCGGCGACCTCTCGCTGGCGGGACTGGTCCGCGAGGCGGCGATCCGCGCGCTCGAGGACGCCGACCTCGAGTGGAAGGACGTCGACGCCGTCGTGATCGGCACAGCGCCCGACATGTTCGAGGGCGTGATGATGCCGGAACTCTACCTCGCGGACGCGCTCGGCGCGGTGGGAAAGCCCGTGCTGCGAGTCCACACCGCGGGCAGCGTCGGAGGCTCCACCGCGATCGTGGCTGCCTCCATGATCCAGGCGGGAATCCACGACCGCGTGCTGACCGTGGCCTTTGAGAAGCACTCCGATGGCAATACCATGTGGGCGCTCTCGACGAGGCAGCCCTTCTCGCCGCATATCAACGCGGGTGCGGGGGGATACTTCGCACCGCACATCCGCACCTACATCCGGCGCTCGCAAGCTCCCGATCACATCGGGATTCTGGTGGCTTTCAAGGACCGGGTAAACGCGCTCAAGAATCCCTACGCGCACCTGCACATCAAGGACATCAGCATGCAGAAGATCGAGGCCTCCCCCATGCTGTGGGAGCCTCTTCGCTACCTGGAGAGCTGCCCGACCTCCGACGGCGCGTGTGCGATGGTTCTGGCGCGCGAGGCACTCGCCAAAGATTCGCCGCGACCCCCGGCGTGGGTGCGGGGAACGGCCATGCGCACCGAGCCCACGATGTTTGCCGGACGCGAGGAGGTCAACCCGCAGGCGGGCAAGGATTGCGCCGCGGACGTCTACCGGCAGGCGGGGATCAGCGACCCGCGCCGGGAGATCGACGTGGCCGAGATCTACGTCCCCTTCAGCTGGTTCGAGCCGATGTGGATGGAGAACTTGGGCTTCGCCGAGGAAGGCGAGGGCTGGAAAATGACCGATGAGGGCGCAACGGCGCTCGACGGCGACATGCCAATCAACACCTCGGGAGGGGTGCTGTCGACAAATCCGATCGGCGCCTCCGGCATGATCCGTTTCGCTGAGGCGGCGCTGCAGGTACGCGGCATGGCGGGCGAGCATCAGATCGACGGGGCTCGCACGGCCCTGGGCCATGCCTACGGCGGCGGCTCTCAGTTCTTCTCGATGTGGATCGTCACGAGCGAAGGGCCCTAGTCCTCTTTCTCCAAGACGCGGTGGCGCTCTGAGAAGGTCTGGCTCCGGCTGATTGCGGTGGTACAGTCCGCGGCCATGGCCGAGCGGATGTCCGTTGCACGTCGCGTTGCTTACAGCTTTGGGATGGCGGGCTTCCAGATCCCCGATCGAATCGTCGTCGCGATTGCCCTCTATTATTACCTTCCACCGCCCGGCCGCGGTCTGGCTCCCCAGGTGTCGCAGGAGATTTTCCTGGGGGTGCTGACCGTCTTCGGGCTGGCGATGCTGGTCGGTCGCTTGTTCGACGCGGTTGCGGACCCGCTGGTGGGATATGCCTCCGATCGTTCCCGCTCGCGATTGGGCCGACGTCGCAGTTTTCTGGTCTACGGGATCGTTCCCATGCTCGTGCTTCCGGCACTGCTCTTCTGGCCGCCGGGTGCTCCGGGGAGCATGCTCAATGGCATCAGCCTGGCCATCGTGCTGGCCGCTTACTTCATTGCGTTTACGGTCTATGTGGCTCCCTACCTGGCGCTCATTCCCGAGCTCGCCACCGACGGGCGCGCCCGCACCCGCCTCTCGACCCTGTTGGCACTCGTTTCCTTCTCCGTGCTGGGCCTGTACGCGGCCGCGTGGCCCTACGGCATCGAGCTCGGCCGCCAGCTCGGAGCTTCATCAGAGAATGCCGTACGCGGCGTCGTGGTCTTGTCTCTCAGCTTAGCCTTCGTCTTCTGCCTGCTCCCCATCTTCGCAGTCGACGAGCGGCGCTTCACGAGCACGGTCTCGTCGGAGCTTTCGTTCAAGCAGGCGCTACTGTGCACCGTTTCGAATCGTCCTTTTCTGATCTATCTGGCGGCCGTGCTTCTCCTTATCTTTGCCGCGACGCTTATGGCGCCTGCATCTGTGTACTACGCCACGGTTGTTCTGGGACGTTCCGAGGCCTTTGCCGGGGCGCTGAGTTTGGCCGTTTTCTCAACCACACTCATCGGCTTCGTCATCGTCCTTCGGGCGTCCGATCGGATCGGGGCACGGCGGGGCATGATCGTCTGCAATCTGATCTTCGCTGTATCCCTCGCCTCGCTGGGCTTCCTGCGGCCGGATGTTCCCGGCGGTCCCCGCGACGGGTTGAACCTCCTCATCATCTGGTCGGCGATGGCGGTAATGGGAGTTGCGGTCGCCGGTTTCCTGGTACTCCCGTATGTTCTCATCAGCCAGGTCATCGACTACGACACCGCCAAGACCGGCTCGAACCGCTCGGCGATGTACTTCGGAACACAGGGCTTCCTGACCAAGTGGATGTACGGCCTCGGAGGCGCCGTGATCGCGTTCCTGTTCGCGCGCTTCGGGAACAGTCCGGAGCAGCCCCTCGGTGTGCTGCTCATGGGTCCGCTGGCGGGAGTCGCCTGCCTGCTCTCTGCGCTCATATTCACGTTCTACCCGGAGCGCCAGGTGCTGGCGGTTACGGAGGCGCTCCGGACCTCCTCGCAAAGTTCCCCAGATAGGACAGATTGATGGCTACGAGCAGCAGCATCGCTACTGCGAGGCCGGGGTAAAAGAGCAGAGGGTAGTCTCGGTTCGCGTCGGCTCCGACGAGACTGAGCCAGCAGAGCACGCTCATGGCCGCAACTTCGTACTTACTGTTTCCGAACTGGTCTTTCATATCTTCTCCGTCGTGGGGAAGTTTCTACCGTTTCTCGAGCTCGAGCACTGGCTAGAACAGGCCCGCGAGCCATCCCGCGAGCATGATTTGATGGGCGACATTGCCGTATCCGAACCGAGCGGCATCGGACCTGACAAACGTGGCCGCCTGCGGGGTGTACTCCGGAAGCTCCGACGGCATCCCTCGATCCGTGCTCTCTGCCGCGGGAAGCGGGCAGACCGCGTCATTGCCACTGAGCACCTCGGAAAGCGGCACGGCTCTGGTTCTGCCGTCCCCGTAGTGATAGACGACCGACGTGCCGCTCACGTCTATGCGATCGACGGCCCCGCGCTGAAACGCAGGATGGCTTTGGAGCATCTCGATCGCGATGGAGTCCGGCATGCCGGGAACCAGGCTGCGATTGAAGTTCGGGCCACTACGCAACGCAGCGCCTTCGACGGTAAGGCTGAGCTGTCTCAATGAGGGAAAAGTCGCTGCGTGGAGATGGATCAGAACCCCGGCGATGCCCAGTCCAGCTGTAGCGACCGACCCGAGCTCCACGATTGCGCCGATCGTCGGTGTTACGGCAAGTGCCGGAGCTAATCCGAAGGTCGCGGCAAGCCCCGCGATTCCGATCAGGGCGCTTTGCAGGGCTAGGAAGCCCGGCTGATCGGGAGCCAGCAAGCCGATCGCGGATGCAGCGATGGCGGAGGTCGCGCCGACCACAAGCAGAGCGGGAATCCATGCCACTTCGCCCGTGGGGTCGATCAGGGAGGTCGGACGATTCAGGACGTAGCTGTACGGGTTGAGCCCCTGGGGATCGATGGGCTGTACCCGCTCGTCGGGCGAGATGAAGCGACCCCAGCGGGGGTCGTACATGCGAGCGCCATAATGGTAGAGCCCGGTTCCGGGGTCCCAGGCTTGTCCGGTGAACCCGTACTCGAGCTCGGGCCCCCCGCGATGCGAGATCATCCGGCCGAAAGGTCCGTAGTCCCGCGTCTCGACGATTTCCCCGTCTTGATTGATCACCGCTCGAATGGAGCCCAGGTGATCGGGGACGTAGGCCATGAAGGAAGCCACGCGGCTCGGGCGGCGGAGCTGGAGCGGCTCCGGCGCATAGGACGTGGTCAGCGAAGCGATGCGTTGACCGCCTGCGAAGAAGAGCTTATGTGCGCGACCGAGCGTCGCGTTGTACTCGAAATCGCTGCCGACATATATGATTTCTGTTCCATCCGAGCTTTGCAGAACGCGCCGAGCAAAGGCGTCGTAGCTGGAGCTCGAGCTCCGTCCCGAAATCCGATGCAAGCGGTTCTGCGCGTTCCACGAGAAGTGCTCGTCGTTGCGCTGAGCCACATTCCCCCCGGGATCGGCGGCCATGT
>DAOVBF010000211.1 GCA_030673955.1 Deltaproteobacteria bacterium | reverse complement strand
GCGGCTCAGGAGCTCGGCGTCCGGGGACACGGCCGTACGGTCACGGTCTCCCTGAACGTCTTCATCCCCTTGACGAACCTGTGCCGGGATCGCTGCGCGTACTGTACGTTCGTCAAGCACCCCCGCTCGTCCGAGGCGAAGACCTATCGGCTCGACGAGGTCCGCGTCATCGCGCGCGCGGCGCGGCGCGCCGGCTGCAAGGAGGCGCTCTTCTGTCTGGGCGACAAGCCCGAGCTCGCCTATCCCGGCTACCGGCGCTGGCTCGGGGAGCAGGGCTACGCCTCGACGGCCGAGTATCTGGTTGACGCGTGCGGGGTCGCCTACGAAGAGGGCCTGTTCCCGCACACCAATGCGGGCTTGCTCTCCGCCGCCGAGATGACGGACCTGCGTCCCTTCAACGCGAGCATGGGTCTCATGCTGGAAACGACGAGCCGACGCCTGCGGGAGCGTGGCCAGGCGCACTACTACGCGCCCGACAAGGAGCCCGCGCTGCGCATCGGCATGACGCGCGAGGCGGGAGCGCTGCGGATTCCGTTCACGAGCGGTCTGCTGGTCGGCATTGGTGAGACGCCTGCGGAGCGGGTCGACACGCTTTACACCCTCCGGGATCTGGAGCGGGCGGGCGGGCACATCCAGGAGGTGATCGTTCAGAACTTCCACCCCAAGCCCGGCACCCCCATGGCCGAAGGCCAGGCACCCTCGGACGAGCTGATGGCCGGCACCGTCGCGCTCGCGCGCCTCATCCTCGGTCCCGCCATGAACCTGCAGGCGCCTCCCAATCTCTCGCCCACCTCGCTCCCGCTTCTGCTGCGCTCGGGCCTGAATGACTGGGGCGGCGTCTCGCCCGTCACGATCGATTACGTCAACCCCGAGGCGCCGTGGCCGCAGCTGGCCGAGCTCGGGCGACGCACGGAGCAGGCGGGCTACCATCTACGCGAGCGCCTGTGCGTGTATCCCGAGTTTATTCGGGAGCGGCCCGATTTCTTCGAGCCCGAGATGCTCCGGCGCCTGCGTTCGATCTGCGACGAAGACGGCTACCCGGCGGCGGGTCCCCTCAACTGATGGAGAGCAAACCGTGCCAACCCCCCCTGTGAATCTGGCCCATCACATCCTCCGCGGAACGAGCGCCCCGCTGCGTCGCGTACTCGATACCGCCCTCGAGGGGCGCGAGCTCACGCGAGACGACGCGGTCACCCTCCTGAATGCGCGGGGAAGGGACCTGCAGGTGCTCTGCAACGTCGCGGATATCGCCCGCGTAGAGGACGTCGGGGACGAGATCTCCTACGTCGTCAACCGCAACATCAACTTCACCAACATCTGTTACGTGGGCTGCAGCTTCTGTGGCTTCTCGCGCCACAAGCATCAGCCGGACACCTACGACCTCGGCCTCGACGAGATCGTGGCCCGTGCGGCGGAGGCATGGCAGCGCGGGGCATCGGAGGTCTGCATCCAGGGTGGGATCCACCCCAAGAAGGACGGGTTCTGGTACCGCGAGATCCTTCGAGCGCTCCAAGCCGAGCTGCCCGAGATGCATATCCACGCGTTCTCGCCCGAGGAGCTCCACTTCGGACATTCAAAGTCGGGCGGGATGAGCCTGCGCGATTACCTCCGCATGCTGCAGGACGAGGGCCTGGGAAGCATACCGGGCACCGCCGCCGAGATCCTGGACGACGAGATCCGCCGCAAGCTCTCACCGCGCAAGCTCATGACCGGGCGCTGGCTGGAGATCGTGCGCGCCGCTCACGAGGTGGGACTGCGCTCCAGCTCCACGCTCATGTACGGTCATATCGAGAGCGTGCACCACATCGCGGCTCACCTGGAGACGCTGCGGAGCCTCCAGAAGGAGACCGGAGGTTTCACCGAGTTCGTCCCGCTCGGGTTCATCCACCCCAAGACCCGCCTGTATCTGGAGCAGGGCTCCCGTCCCGGCGCATCGATGCCGGAGGACCTGAAGCTGGTGGCGGTAGCGCGCCTGTTCCTGCGTCCATGGATCAAGAACGTCCAGGTTTCGTGGGTTAAGATGGGGCGAAAGATGGCGCAGATGGGGTTGCTCTCGGGCGCGAACGACTTCGGCGGAACCCTCATGGAGGAGCTGATCAGCAAGGAGGCCGGATCGGAGCACGGCGACCACATCGAGGTCTACGAGATCGAACAGCTGATCCGGGAGCTCGGCCGGAAGCCTTACGAGCGGACCACCACCTATGCTCGGCGCGAGCCCAGGGCCGCGGCGTCAGCGCTGAGCGAGGTGCCCGCTCCCGGTCCTGACGAGCTCGGGGTTTACGAGTTGGGAAGCGGCTACTAGCGAGTCACGCGCTATGAGGCGGGTGCTGGTAACGGGGGGCTGTGGGTTCATCGGGTCGAACTTCGTCCGGATGCTGCTGGCGGAGGAGCCCGCTGCTCACGTGGTCAACCTCGACCTGCTCACGTACGCGGGCAACCCGAGGAACCTCGAAGATCTCGAGGACTCCGCCCGTTACCGATTCGTTCACGGCGACGTCCGAGACGAAGTGCTTGCCGAGGAGCTGGTTCGGGACGCCGATTGGATCGTGAACTTCGCAGCCGAGACCCACGTGGATCGCTCGACGCCCGCGAAGGCCGGGGAGTTCATCGAGACCAACGTCTACGGGCCCTATGTACTGCTGGACGCGCTGCGGCGCACGCAGAATGCCGCGCGCTTTCTGCAGGTGGGTACCGACGAGGTCTACGGCAGCATCTCCCCTCCGGCCCGGCCCCGCGAGGACGCGTTCTTGAATCCGTCCAGCCCCTACTCCGCCTCGAAGGCGGGCGGGGACCTCCAGGCGCTCGGCTTCCACCGCATGCTGGGGATGGACGTGATCGTCTCGCGCTCCACGAACAACTACGGGCCCTACCAGTACCCCGAGAAGCTCCTCCCGCTTTTCATCACCAACGCCCTGCAGGACGAGCCGCTTCCGCTTTACGACGGCGGCACACAGATCCGGGACTGGCTCTGGGTGGACGACCACTGCCAGGCACTACTCCTGCTGCTGCGGGAGGGTCAGGCGGGAGAGATCTACAACGTGGGGGCGAACCAAGAGCCCGAGATCACGAACGGCGAGCTCACCCGCATCCTTCTACGGCTGCTGGGGAAGCCGGAGTCGCTGATCCACCCCGTCGACGGGCTCCGCCCCGGTCACGACCAGCGCTATGCGGTGGACACCAGCAAAGTCCGTGCCCTCGGCTGGGCGCCCAGCGTCGAGCTGGAGGAGGGCATGGAGCGGACCGTGGCGTGGTACCAGGCGCGCCGCGACTGGTGGGAGCCGATCAAGTCCGGCGAGTACCGCGATTACTACCGCCGCCACTACCGTTTCGAGGCGAAGGGCTGATCCGGAGGGCGAGGGTCTCCAGCTCGTAGCGGAGCTGGGGACGCTCGACGATGCGTTTCTCCAACGTCTCGACCGCGTGCATCACGGTTGTATGGTCGCGCCGGAAGGCTCGGCCGATCTCCTTGAAAGACGCGTCCGTGTAGAGCCGGCAGAGGTACATGCCGATCTGTCTCGGACGCAGCACGTGGCGGCGACGCGAGGGCCCGCTCAGCTCGTCGATGCTGAGTGAGTAAGCGCGCCCCACGAGCTCGACGATCTCGTCGAGGCTGCGGGG
>DAOVBF010000261.1 GCA_030673955.1 Deltaproteobacteria bacterium | reverse complement strand
CTGGTAGGGCGCATTTGCTCTTATGTGCCCCGCGCTGCGCATTATAACATGGTGCAGCGAGCTGCAGGCAATGTAGAGCCAGCCGTCGGGACCGAAGCCGAGCCCGTCCGGCCAACGCAGGAGGGGGTGCTTCAAGAGCGTTCGAAGCCGCTTGTCCGGGCCCAGCGTTACGATCGCCGAATGCTCGGGGTCGGTGAGGTAGACATTCCCCAGGAGGTCCGTCGTGATGCCGTCGCTCATTGTTTTCAGCGCGAAGGTTTCGACACCCGACGCGAGGTCCTCCGCCGAAAGCCGCGCGTCATCCAGCAGGCGCGTGCGAATCCGGTACATGTGCTCGTTGGTCACGGGCGCGTAGTAGAGCCATTCGCCCTTCCGGTCCAGGGCGATGGAGTCGACGCCGGGACGGATCGCGAAGATCCCGAAGATGACCATCTTCTGGCCCTGTACGATAGGGACATATTTCTCCGCGCTGACGGAGGGGTGCCCCTCGAGCACACGGTGACTGCTCTGGGACGGGATGTCGTAGACGACAATCGCGGGTTGCTTGCCGAAGATGCTGGCGTCGGCGATGTAAATCTTGGTTCCGGCGGGATTGACCTGAAAATCATTCAGGTGTGATCCCAGCGGTGCGACCTCCGCAGGGAAGTCGTGCCGATGTATGAGCTGGTCGGTTGCCAGATCAAAGGCCAGAAGCCGCGGCTGTCCCAGACCGTGGTCCCCGTAATCGAGAGCCCAGAGCCGATCTTGTCGATCGATGCGCACGGACAGAACCGATTGGAAATGCAGCTCGGGCCCCCCCGGACCTTGCATCGCCTGGTCGGGGTAGGGCGCGGCCTTGCCGTGGATGAGCTCAGCTACCTTGACTGCGGGGAACGCCTCGGGATGGAACGTGAAGAAGACACGCCCCTGCGTCGAGACAGCGATGTTCCCGGGCGGGAGGTTGAGGTCTGCGACCTTCTCTAAGACGGTGATCGGGAGCAGCGGATCCGAGGTTCGGTCTTCGAAGAGCTCGCCTCCGCCGTGGCGCAGCCAGATTCCGAGGATCACGAGTGCGACCAGTCCCGCCACGACCCCGAGCGCTGCGAGGAAGACCCGGAACAGTAGCTTCATTTGACGCCTCCCGACCGCCGGCTTGTCGGCACTCTACCACTCCAGGGCAGGGAGCGGGTGGCTCGGCTTCGCTACCCGTTCTTGGGTTGGAGATCGAGCCTGAGCTCGTCCTGGCTCAGCTCCACCCTTGCGTGGCCGCCCTTGACGAGCGCACCAAAGAGCACCTCGTTGGCCAGCTTGTCATTGAGCTTGGTCTGGATCACGCGCGCGAGCGGCCGGGCGCCGAAGTCGGGGTCGTAGCCCTTCTCGGCGAGCCACGCGCGGGCGGCGTCGGTCAGCTCGATGGTGACCTTCTTCTCGCGGAGCTGCGCCGCGACCTCCGCGACAAACTTATCAACGACGCGGACCATCACCGCAGGGGTGAGCTGCGCAAAGGTCACGGTCTCGTCCAGGCGGTTACGAAACTCGGGGCTGAATAGGCGTTCTACCTCTTTCTTGCCGTCCCCGGCCTTCCCGCGGGTGAACCCGATGGCTCGAGCCGTCATCTCCCGCGCGCCCACGTTCGAGGTCATGATCAGGGTCACGTGCCGGAAGTCGGCCTCGCGTCCGTGGTTGTCGGTCAGGGTGGCGTGGTCCATGACCTGGAGCAGGATGTCGAAGAGGTCGTTGTGTGCCTTCTCGATCTCATCGAGTAGAACCACGGCGTACGGATTTCGGCGCACGCGATCCACGAGGATCCCACCCTCCTCATAGCCGACGTAGCCGGGTGGCGCTCCTATCAGCCGCGCCACGGCGTGCTTCTCCATGTACTCGCTCATGTCGAAGCGCAGGAAACTCACGTCGAGACACTTCGCGAGCTGCTTGGCGAGCTCGGTCTTACCCACGCCGGTCGGTCCCATGAACAGAAAGGAGCCGATCGGTCGATCGTGCCCGCCGAGGCCCGCCCGAGCGCGCTTGATGGCCTGAGCCAGCGTGGCGATGGCCTGTTCCTGGCCGAATACCCCTCGGCGCAGGTCCTCTTCGAGCGTCTCGAGCCGGTCACGATCCGACGTGGACGCAGTCGGGAGCGGGATCTGCGCCATGCGCGCGACGACTGCCTCCACGTCGCGCACGCCCACGGTCTTGCGACGCTCGCGTCCCGAGCGAAGCCGGACCGCGGTCCCCGCCTCATCCATCACGTCGATTGCCTTGTCGGGCAGGAAGCGATCGTGTAGGTGTTTGGCGCTGAGCTCCACGCAGACACGCAGCGCAGGCGCGGTGTAATGAACGCCGTGGTGTTTCTCGTAGCTGGGCGCGAGTCCTGCGAGAATCTTAATTGCCTCGTCGACACTCGGCTCCCGGATATCCACGCGCTGGAAACGTCGCGCAAGCGCGCGGTCGCGCTCGAAGTGGCGGTACTCGCCGTAGGTCGTCGAGCCCATGCAGCGCAGCGCTCCGGACTGGAGCAAGGGCTTGAGCATGTTGGATGCGTCCACCGTCGTACCTTGCGCCGCCCCCGCTCCCAGCACCGTGTGAATCTCGTCGATGAACACGATGGGGTTTGGGCGACGTTGGACGGCCGCAACCAGAGCCTTGAAGCGCGCTTCGAAGTCACCGCGGTACTTGGTTCCGGCCAGCAGCGCTCCCAGGTCGAGGGCGAAGATCTCGGCGCCCCGAAACTCGTCGGGCACCTGGCCGGCGTGGATTCTCAGGGCGAGACCCTCGGCGATGGCCGTCTTTCCAACACCGCTCTCGCCGACGAAGATGGGGTTGTTCTTGCGGCGCCGCGCCAGGATTTGGATGGTGCGTTCGAGCTCGTGCAC
>DAOVBF010000045.1 GCA_030673955.1 Deltaproteobacteria bacterium | reverse complement strand
GATCTTCGTGTGTTTGAGCTTCGCCAGCTCGTAGCCGGGAAAAACGTCGCTTGCCCGCAACAGCTCTTGCGTATCCATCCGCACCAGCAGTGGAAGATCGGTATGACCTTTGACGAAGCTTTCGTCGTAGAGCTTGTTATCGATGATCTCGCGGGCGACGCCGAGCGCGAGCGCGGGGTCGGTGCCGGGCCGAATGATGACGATCTCATCCGCTTTCGAGCAGGTGGAGTTGTATTCCGTGCTGATGACGACGACCTTGGTTCCCTTCAAGCGCGCCTCGGTCAGCCAGTGGGCGTCGGGCATCTTGGTGGAGACCCAGTTCATCCCCCAGCAGATGGCCATCTTGGCGTACTCCACGTTGCAGAGATCAAAGTCGACGGTCTGCTGGCCCGTGACCATGGGGTGGCCGGGAGGGAGGTCCGTGTGCCAGGAGTAGTTGTCCAGGCCCACGCCCCCCTTGGCCTCGTCGGGGCCCACGCCGCGAATGTGCGCATCGAGCAGGGCCAGCGAGTTGGCCTGTCGGTACTGGCCGAAGAGCTTGATCGAGCCGAGCACGGGCATGCCGCCGCGAAACTTGAGCGTGCGTGTTCCGGCGCCCTGGCAGGCCGCCACCATGGCTGGATCGTAGTCCTGGGCCTTCAGACGGCGTGCCCCCTCCTCGCCGCTGTAGTCGCGCGCGATGCGATCGAGGGCGCGTGCGACCAGGCTGTAGGCCTCGTCCCAGCCGACCGGCACGAAGCTGTCCTCGCCGCGGCGGAAGAGCTCGGCCGGTGGGAGGCCGTCTTCGTCCCTGGGGAACCCGCGTTCGATCCACTCCTTGAAGCCTCGGCGGATGAGCGAGCCTTTCACGCGCCGGTCGCCGCTGAAGCGCCGGACGATGGCTAGCCCCTTGTTGCAATGCCGGGGGTCCCAGCGCTGGCTCGCCGCGGTTCCGTAGACGTCGCTTGCCTTGTGGTAGTTCTGCGTGGGACCGCAGCGCGTGACGATCCCATTCTTCACGTACGCACGCAGATAGCAGTTGTGAGTGCAGTTCGGCGTGCACATGAAGACGTAGCTGTCGTCGTAGGCGTAGACGTCGCGGTAGAGCTTTTCCCAGTCGCGGTTCGGGTAATGCTCGAGCGGGTTTACCTGCGCGGCCGCCGGCCGAAGGAGCGAGAGCGAGAGCAGATCACCGGCTGCGATGACGCCCGCGGTTGCCGATGCCCGTTTGAGAAAAGTCCGCCTCGTGAGTTCCTGGCGCATCGTTCACCCCCTGTGGTGCTCTTGGTTCATGGGGAGCGCTTCTGGCGATAACTGAGAAGGGAGGACCCAGAAACGGCGATCGGACCCAGGCAGGGGATGGCAGGGAATGCAGAGGAGAACGGGTCGCTCGCGCCGTACCTTGGGCCCTCCCTTCAAGGCTGCCGTTACCATGATAGAATAATTATATGTTGATTTCGATGCTAGATGTTGACTCTGAAAATGTCAACGGGGATAATCGGGCTTGTGAAGATCGCGCTGGGGAAGAAAGGCGACTACTCCGTACGGGCGATCCTCGACCTCGCCCGCCACTACGGAGAGGGACGGCGCAAGACCCGCGAGATCGCGGCAGCGATGCGCATTCCCCGCAAGTTCCTCTCTCAGATCCTGGCGAACCTCGTTCGCCGGGGGCTGCTCACCGCGGTCGCCGGGCAGGATGGCGGATATGAGCTCCGCCGCCCGCCCTCTCAGATCAGCCTGCTCGACGTGATCGAGGCGGCGGAGGGGCGAATCGAGCTGCAGGAATGTCTACTGAGGGGAATCCCCTGCGGTCGGTCCAGCACCTGCTCGGTGCATGAAGCCTGGGGCGACGCCCAGCAGGCGATGGTGCGACGGCTCAGCAGGGCGACCTTCGGCAAGATCGTGCGGGACGAGTCACGCCTGCTCTAGGTTGACCGAACCGGAACACGTCAGGCCCCCAGGGCATCGGGGCAAGCTCGACGCAGCAGGCATCGGTCGTCCAGCTGGCCGCCATCCGCGGGCCCGCCCGACAGGGGCGAGGGGCACGCGACTGGCCGAGAATAGGACGATCGGAGCAACGAAGCGCGGAGAGGAGGTCAGCCGGTGGCAAGCAAGCCGACACGGGTTCAAGAGCTGATGACCCGGGAAGTCGCGACCCTCCAGCGAGGAGACAAGCTCTCACTTGCCGACAACGTGATGCAGCTGGGACGCATTCGACATATGGTGGTTCTCGATGAGCAGGGAGGACTCGCGGGCATCGTGAGCCAGCGCGACCTGTTCCGGGGCGCGCTCGTGAAGGCCTTCGGGTACGGAACCGTGGCTCAGAAGAAGGTGATGGAAGCCATCTTGGTCAAAGAGGTGATGACGACCGAGCTCCTCACCACGACGCCCGATGCGCTCCTGTCCGAGGCCGCCCTCAGCATGAGCGAGCAAAAGATCGGCTGCCTGCCGGTCGTGGAGGACGGCAAGCTGGTCGGGATCCTCACCGAGGGTGATTTCGTCGCGTTCTTCGCCCGGGCGAGCTGAGTGGGTCGAGCGCAGGCCGGAGGGTGCGCGGACCGCAGGCTGTTACTTGACCGTAATCACCGGGCACGGAGCGCTGCGTATGACCCGCTCGGCGACACTACCCAGCAGGACATGCGGAAGCCCCGTCCGGCCGTGCGTCCCCATCACGATCAGGTCGGCCTTCCGCTTTTGCGCGAGACCGACGATCACGTCATCGGGTCGGCCGGGGCTGCCCATCGACTCGGCCGACACGTCCGCCTCCTGCAGCCGGGCGACGAGCGCCTGAAGCTGCTTGTCGGTCTCGCCGGCCAGCTCGTCGAAAACCTGCTGGGAGCCGTAGGCGGCCAATGCCTCGAGCTCGAGCGGCACGGCGTACGCGTTGACGAGCAGGAGCTGCGAGGGCCCGGCTGCCTGAGCGAGCTGGCGAGCGAACGCGAGCGCGCGTTCGGCGGGGGGCGAGAAGTCCATCGGCACGACGATCGTCTGAAAACGCTGCGGCTCGGTCATGCGTCGTACTCTTTGACCGTGAGGATCGGACACGGGGCATCCCGCACCACGCGCTCCGCGATGCTGCCCAGAGCCACGTGTGCGAGTCCCGTGCGGCCTCGCGTCCCCATCACGATCAGATCGACGTCCTTCTCCTGCGCCAGCTCGACGATGACCTGCTCTGGATAACCGCGGCTCACGAGAAACTCGGATGAGATCCCGGCGTCCTGCAGGCCCTCCAGGATCTGTTCGAGCTCCTTGCTGGCTTTGTTCGAGAGGAGCTCCAGGATCGGCAGGTCCTGCTCCGCGGCCAGCGCCTCCATCTCGACCGGGAGGAAGTAGGCGTGTAACAGAATCAGGTGAGCGGGCCCGGCGCTCTTCGCCAGCTCTCCCGCCAGCTCGAGCGCCTTGTGTGCCTCTGGCGAGAAGTCCATGGGCACGAGGATCGTGTGGAAACGCAGCGGATCGGTCATTCTTCGTCGATCTTCACGGTCATCACAGGGCACGGTGCGTTGCGAACGGTGCGCTCTGCCACGCTTCCCAGGAGCACGTGCTTCAAGCCGGTGAGCCCGCGCGTGCCCATCACGATAAGGTCAGCGCCGATCTGCTTGGCCGTCTCCACGATCGCCGCCGATGGAGTCTGCGCCGTCAGGTGGCTCTCGCACTGGACTCCCTCGCGTGTGACGGTCTCGAAGGATTTTTCGAGCTTGCGCGCGGAGGCGTCCTTCACGCTGTCCCAGAAGCTCTGCGGAATGACTACCGCGTCGGGCATGGTGATGGATACGGGCAGGTGGTACGCGTGGAGCAGGTGGACCTTTGCGCTGAACGTCTTGGCGAGGCCGATCGCGACCTGGAGTGCTTTGGCTGAGTGCGGCGAGTAATCGATCGGAACGAGAATCGTTTGAATTCGCATCACCGCTTATGAGTGCGCTTGATGATGTTGCTGGTCGTGCTCGTGATTGTGCTCGCCGCGGCGATAGAGCGTGCGGCGGTTGATACCCAGGATGCGGGCGGCCTGGACCTTGTTTCCGCCGGTGTGCTCCAGGATCGCATCGATGTAGCGATCCTCGAGTTCGCGCAGCGTGAGGTTGTGCTCTACCGCGCTCTCCAGAAGCGACTCCTCCAGGGGCGGCTTCAGGGCATCCTCCCGGTCGGGGACCGGGAGGTCCTCGGGGCGGATCTCGCGGTGCTCGGAGAGCGCCAGGGCCCGCTCGATCATGTTCTCGAGCTCGCGCGCGTTGCCCTCCCAACGGCAGTTCATGAGCACGTTCATCGCGGCGGGGGAGATGGAGTGCTTGTCCCCGGCGGCGTGCTTGCGCAAGAAGTACTCCGCGAGCGGCGGGATGTCTCCGCGGCGCTCCCGAAGCGGTGGGATGTGGATCGGGATTACATTGAGGCGGTAGAAGAGATCCTGGCGGAAGCGGCCCTCCTCGAGCTCCTTGCGTAGCTCCTTGTTCGTGGCGGCGATCACGCGCACGTCCACCGAGACGGCGCGGTTGCCACCGACGGGGCGGACGTCACCGTCCTGGAGCACGCGCAGGAGCTTGCTCTGGAGCCCCGGACCCATGTCGCCGATCTCGTCCAGGAAGAGCGTTCCGCCGTGCGCCTCCTCGAAAAGGCCACGCTTCGAGGCGTGTGCACCGGTGAAAGCCCCGCGAACGTGGCCGAAGAGCTCGCTTTCGAGCAGCCCCTCGGGGATCGCCGTGCAGTTAACGGGGATGAAGGGCTTCGAGGCTCGCGTGCCCACGAAGTGGAGGGTGCGCGCCACGACCTCCTTACCCGTGCCGCTCTCGCCCGTGATGAGCACGTTGCTGCGGTTGCCGGCGACCTTGCGGATCATCGCGAAGATATCGCGCATCGCCGCAGTTGTTCCGATCAGGTCGCCGAAGGCGGTGGTCTGGTCCACGGCCCGGCGCAGGCGCCGGTTCTCCGTCTCCAGCGCCCTCCGCTCGAAGGCTCGCTCGAGGGCCACGAGCACCTGGTCGCGCTTGAAAGGCTTGGTGAAGTAGTCGAAGGCGCCGGCCTGCATCGCGGTCACCGCCGAGTCGATGCTGCCGAACGCGGTCATCAGGATGATGGGCGTCTCGGGCCGGATCTCACGCATCTCGCCCAGCATCTGGATGCCGTCCTTGCCGGGCATCCGGATGTCCGAGATCACCGCGTCGAAGTCAGTCTCGCGGATCTTCTCAACCGCCGCGTCAACGCTGCCTGCGTCGGCCGCAGTCAGTCCCCCCTCCTCGAGCAGGGACACCAGCATCTCGCGCATGGCGGCGTCATCGTCCACAACCAGTACGGATCGGGGCTCGGCCATCTCGAAACCCTTTCAAAGCATGACACATGCCAAGCCGGGCGCGACGTAACACGGCCATTGGCGCCCGGCGTGAGTAATTCTGCCACACTGAGGTATTAAGTCGCAAGTTTCTTGCCCATTTTCGCCCCAATTCGCCCGCTGCGTGGTCCCCACGGCGCCGGGCACGAGAAGTGCAGGTGTACGTCTATCTGGGCGGGTGAATGGGGAGTCGGTCGTGGGGGAGGTATCGGGGACGGACCCCGGCGCAAATCTGGTAGCGGAAATTATGCGCCGGAACGTGGTCACCGTGGATCCGGGGGAGAACGTCCTCGAGGCGGAGCAGATCATGCGGCTCGCCCGGATTCGCCACCTGCCCGTGGTCAAGGATCGGGTGCTGGTCGGGCTGCTCTCCCACCGCGACGTCCTGGAGGCGTCCATGGCGGCGCTGGAGGGGTCTTCCCCGAAGGAGCGTGCCGAGCATCTGCGCCGAATCCCGATCGAGAAGATCCTGAGGGGTAAGCCCCGCGCCGTTGAGGCGGATTGCTCGCTCCGGGATGCGGCCCTCACGATGCTGCGCCTGAAGATCGGCTGTCTGCCCGTCGTGGAGCCCGGCCCTCGTGGAGCCCGGCTGCTCGGGATCATCACGGAGAGCGACTTGCTGCGCGCTGCTTATGTTGCGGGCTCGGCCGGAACCTCTGACTGAGGCTTCCCCGCGGGCAGCGTGATCTGGAACTCGGTCCCGCGCCCGAGCTCGCTCCTCACGTCGACGCTGCCCTCGTGGTCCAGGATGATGCCCTTGGCGACCACGAGGCCCAGGCCGTGCCCCTGTCCGGCGATCTTGGTGGTGAAGAAGGGGTCGAAGATCTGCGCGAGCTTCTCGGGTGGAATCCCGAAGCCCGTGTCGGCGACGCGCACCTCCATACCGTTGTTCCCCACGGGTTTGAGGCTCACCCGGAGCGTTCCTCCCTGGGGCATGGCATCGGCTGCGTTGAGGAAGAGGTTCAGAAAGAGCTGCTGCAGACGGTCGGGATCTCCGCAGAGGGTGGGGACGATCTTGAGCTGGCGCTCTGCCACGATGTTCCGTCGCCGGAACTTGTCCCCCAGGAAGCCGAGCGTGTCGTCGATGAGCGTCCGCAGATCCACCTCGATGCGGACCGGCTCGCGTGGCTTGGCCATGTTGAGCAGGGTCTGGATGATGCCGGAGATGCGGTCGATCTGCTCTCGGATGGCCTGGGCACGCCAGCGGCTGCGGGCGTCGGATACGCTGGACTCGAGCAACTCGGCGTGGCCGCGGATCACGCCCATCGGTGTTCCGATCTCGTGCGCAAGGCCGGCCACGAGCGTGGCAATGGATGCGAGTTGCTCGGCGACCTGGGCACGGCGGGTGGTCTCACGCAGCTCGACGCTCTGCTCCTCGTAGTCGCGAGCGAGCTCGCGGCCCATCGAGGCCAGCTCCTGGTTCAGGTACTCGAGCTCCCGCTCGCGCTTCTCGATGTAGGCCTCCATGGCGATCTGGGCGTCCAGCATCAGCACCTTCAGTAAGGCCGTGACCGCGCGCTCACCCCGAACGGGGTCTTCGCGCGTGCCCTCGAAGATCACTGGCGCCAGAAGCGAGAAATAGAGCGCGTACGCCCCGAGGTACCAGCGCGGCTCCAGGCCGGCCTCCATGTGCCTCTCGCCGATCCGTGCGCGCTCCGCGACGTACTCCTCATCGAGGCTCGCGCCTGCGAGGCTCAGGAGATAGTCGCGCTGCTTCTGCAGCAGCCGCTCCTTCATGGCCGCATCGCCCAGCAGCGCGCGAGTGGGCTCGAACGAGAGCAGGTGGCGATAGAAGGCGCCCACCAGCGTGTCCGCGTGCTGCTCGAGGAGCGGTCGCAGCTCCTGTAGGCAGCGTTGATCCTCGCCTGTCAAAGCCAGGAATGCGAGGCGCTGGTCGAGATCCTCCTTAACGGAAGTCATAGTACGAGAATACCGCATTTCCCCGCCCCCGGCGGCTCGACGGCGCGCAGCGCCGCTCATCGGTCCTGACGGTGTTCTCCCCTGCGCGGACGATAAGCCTGGGCTGCGGCAATCTTGACCCGCTGACTTGCCTCGAGTCGGTCGAACTCGAAGACGGCGTTCATCACGGCTGTCTCCTCGAGGCTCCAGGCGTTCCCCGTGCGTCGGGAAAGCTCGGCGAGCGTCTCGCTTGCGCGGGCCGTCGCGATGCGTAGCCGGGTATCTTGAAAGCGACCGCGCTCGTCCGCGTCCAGCGGTTGGAAGCTGCGAGCGGTCCGCCGGAAGAGCGGACGGTAGGAGCCCAGCTTTTCCTGTGTTGTTGCGCACGAGATGCGGAAGACCCGCAAGTGGTGAACGATCCAGGTGAGATCGAGAGCGATCACACCTCCCTGCGTCGATGGGTAGGCGCTGGCGTGGTAGGCGCGCAGATCCCCGATGCGAAGGGGTTCGGCTTCCCCCAGGCGCAGCCCGTGCTCCGCGGCGAAGGCGGCGGCGGCCTGTTGTGGATCGCTCCCGGCGCCCTGTAGCTCGAGCGCGATCAGCGCGTCCCGCTCCGGAGAGGCGGCCCTCACGGCAGAAGGGGTGTTCTGGGTGGCCCAATCCGCGGGAAAGGTGACTCCGAGGTCGAGATCGGCGTGCAGGAAGCGGCTCCCGTGGAAGATCCCGTGCGCGGGATCCGGGCCGAGTAACAAGCCCTCGATACGCGCCAGGAACCCTGCGCGCCCTGAAGCAATGCGCTCTGCCTCCCGCCAGGGGAGGGTGCGACCCCGCGAGGAAGCGGTGGCGGCTCGCTCGGGGGTGGCGGGGTGGGAGTCGAAGAAGCCGGGGCGCTGCGAGCCTCCTCGTTCGAGCTGGCTGTGCCGCTCGAGCGCGCGCAGGAAG
>DAOVBF010000017.1 GCA_030673955.1 Deltaproteobacteria bacterium | reverse complement strand
GATCCAGCGTTCGAACTCCGGGATGGTCTTGCGCTCGACGAGCTCGGCATACAACGCGTCGTGCACGTCTTCGAGCTTGACCTCGGAGGGGTCGAAGCGGTCCAGCATCTGAAAGAGGTTGACGCCGTGGGCGGTCTCGATGGGCTCACTGATGGCCCCCCGCTCGAGCCCGAAGACCTGCACGGCGATCTCGGGCGAGACGTCGCCCTCACGCATCACGGTGAAACCCCCCTGGGCGGCGGAGCGCAGGGCCGAGTACTTGCGAGCGAGACCGGCGAAGTCGCCGGTCTCGATGGCATGCTGGCGGATCTCTCGGGCTCCGCGCAGCAGTTGAGCGCGCGCCTCGGGGGTATCCTCCTCGGGCCAGGGAAACAGGATATGACGGGTCCGCACGCGCATGCCGGGCTCGAGGCTCGCGTAGCGCCGATCGAAGAGCTCCTGAATCTCGTCCTCGCTCACGCGGACGCGGGAGCGGACCGAGCCCGAGATCACCTTCATGCGCGTGATCTGGGACCCCAGCTCCTTCCGATAGCGCTCTCGACCCAAGCCCTGGTTTGCCGCGGCTTGATAGATTTGGTCGGCCGTCACGCCCTCGTCCTGCGCGATGCCCTCGATCGCGGCGTCGATCTCCTCGTCCGTCGCCACGATGTTGAGCCGCTTTGCGACCGCGGCGATGAGCTTGTCGTTGATCAAACCTTCGACGGCCTCCTTTCGAACCTGGTTCACGACCTCCGAGGAGAGCGGCCCCCGCTCTTGTTCGAGCCGTTCGAGCATCCGGCCCGAGGCTAGGTCGAGCTCGGAGATCAGGATGACCTCATCGCCGACGATCGCCGCGACTCCATCGAGCCGCTCGGCGGAGGCCTGGCCACCGGCCAGCAGGATCAACGTGAGCGCGAGCGCCGCGCATCTCACCGGAGTGTCTCCAGGAGCGGCTCGTTCACGCGGATGTCGGCGCTACGCCGCAGCCCGCGGAGCCAGCCCTTCTGAAGATCCGCGAGGCGCTTTTGCTCGAGCTCGATGCGGACCTGGTCCCGCATCTCTGCCAGCTTGGGCTCGTGCGGAGGAATTTTCGCCTCGACACGAAAGATGTGAAAGCCGTACGGCGATTCGACCACGCCGGAGAGCGCTCCCTTCTTGGACTTAAAGACCTGATCGAAGACCTCGGGCATCTCACCCCGCGCAAAGGGCGGCAAGAGTCCTCCCTCGCCCGCCTCGGGGGCGAGGCTATGCTCCTCCGCCAGGGCGGCGAAGTCCGCTCCCTTGCGCAGGTCGGCGAGCAGGCCACGCGCCTTTTCCTCGTCCTCGACGACGATCTGCCGGATCTGCACGCGCTCCGGCGAACGATAGCGCTGCCGATTTTCTTCGAAGTAGAGCACGATTGCGTTTTCCGGAACCTCGATTCGATCCGCCAGATCTACGAACTCCGTGCGCTCCAGGAGCATCTGCCTACGGACCTCCGCCACGAACTGCGGATCCATGCCATCGAAATCATTCCCGTGCAGCTGGCGCAGGCGGGCTTCCACCTCGCGCCGTGTGACCACGATCCCGAGCTCTCCGGCGCGATTCAGGATCACCTGCTCTGTGACGAGTCGATTCAGCTCTTCGTTCAAAACGTCGTCCCGGTTGGCCTGGGGATCCTCTTCGAAGCGCGCCATGACGATCGGCCGCAGCTCCGAGAACGGAACCTGCTGATCGTCCACCTCGGCGATCCAGGGGTCCTCGCCCCCTCCGGGTCTGCATGCCGAGAGCAGCGCCAGGAGACCCACACAGAGCAGGCTGCGGGGATCGATCCGCTTCTGCCGTCGACTCATGCCGCTCCTCCCTGCCAGCGCGGCTCCTCGGTGCTCTTCGAGGGAGCGGAGCCATCAGCGCCCGGTGCCAGAAGCTCGAGCAGTCCGAAGCCCTCCGCCAGAGCATCCTCCGGCTTGCGCAGCTTGAGATGGATCCGGTGATCGGGGGTGACGCGAATGGGCGCCTCGGGCTGGTGCAGGACCCGCACGAGCTGGTGCGGATCGATCCGGGCGTGCTGGCTCACGCGCATCACGAGCTCTCCGCCCGCCGTATCCACCGCCTCGATCCCGGCCTGTCGGCAGCGGATCTTGAGGCGGATGACCTCGAGCAGGTTCTGCGCCTCGGTGGGCAGAGGTCCGAAGCGATCCAACAGGTCGTCGCGGATCGCCGCGAGCTCGTCGTTGTTGCGCGCGGACGAGAGTTGCTTGTAAAGCACCAGCCGCTGATTCACATCGGGCACGTAGGATTCCGGCAGCAGCGCTGGGAGGGGCAGCCGGATCTCGGGCTCGAGCGTCTCCTCGGGATCCTGGCCACGTAGCCCGGCGATGGCTTGCTCGAGCATTTCCACGTAGAGGTCGTAGCCCACCGCGGCCATGTGTCCGGATTGGTCGGCGCCCAGAATGTTGCCGGCGCCTCGGATCTCGAGGTCGTCCATGGCGAGCCGGAAGCCCGCGCCGAGCTCCGAGAGATCCTGAATCGCCTCCATGCGATGTCTCGCATCCTCGGAGAGCTCGCCGTGCGTCGGAAGGAAGAGGTAGGAGTAAGCCCGGCGGTTGCTGCGACCCACGCGGCCGCGGAGCTGGTGGAGCTGTGCCAGCCCGAACTGATCCGCACGGTTAATCAAAATGGTGTTGGCGTTCGGGATATCCAGACCCGATTCGATGATCGCGGTGCACAAGAGCACGTTGAACTCGCGCTTGACGAAGTGCAGCATGACCTGTTCCAGCTGCTGGTTCGGCATCTGCCCGTGCGCGATTGCAATCTGGGCCTCCGGCACGACGCCTCGCAGGTACTCCGCGAACTCGTCGATCGTTTCGATGCGGTTGTGCACAACGAAGACCTGTCCCCCGCGTCGGAGCTCCCGCTGGATGGCGTCCCTGACGATCTCGTCCGAGAGCCGGCAGATCTGTGTGCGGATCGCGATTCGGTCGGGCGGCGGCGTTCCGATCACGGAGAGATTCCGCATTCCCGAAAGCGCCATGTGAAGCGTGCGCGGGATGGGCGTCGCCGATAGCGTGAGCACGTCGATGAGCTTGCGGAGCTGCTTGAGGCGCTCCTTGTGTGCTACGCCGAAGCGGTGCTCCTCATCGACGATGAGCAATCCCAGGTTACGGAAATGGATGTCCTTGGAAAGCAGTCGATGTGTTCCGACGATGATGTCGATGCGCCCGGAGGCGAGTCCCTCGCGCGCCTCCCGCACCTCCTTCGGCGTGGAGAGGCGCGATAGTGAAGCCACGTTGACGGCCGTATCGGCGAAGCGCTCGCGTAACGTCTGCAGGTGCTGCTGACACAGAATCGTTGTCGGAACGAGGAAGGCCACCTGCCGTCCTGCGTACGTAACCAGGTGGGCTGCGCGACAGGCAATCTCCGTCTTGCC
This sequence comes from Deltaproteobacteria bacterium, assembly GCA_030673955.1. GTDB lineage: Bacteria > Myxococcota_A > UBA9160 > SZUA-336 > SZUA-336 > SMWZ01. The sequence goes on along the minus strand of DAOVBF010000017.1, from coordinate 6,740 downwards.
GAATCCGACGTCTCCGCAAATCAGGCGGTCCATGGGTTGTCCGGCCTGCAGGTCGACGATCACCTCCTCGGTCGCGCGTCGCTGATCGGGGGTGTCCTCGTATGGAAAGCGCGCCTCGAACTCCTCATAGCTCGCGTCGGCCGCGGGGTACGCGTGGCCCTGGAGGACCTCGCGCGCTGCGATGACGGCCAGCAGCTCCTCCGCCATTTCGCGCACCGCTCGCTGGACCTTCCGCTTGGTGCGCGCCCAGCCCTGCCCGCCCAGGCGATCCAGCGCGATCGGGTGGCCGTCCGCCCCCATGTAGCGTTGGACTTGGCTCAGGCGCGAGACGGGGAGGTAGAGTTTGTCGCTCTTGTCGTAGCTCAGGAGGAGGAATTCCTGGCGGATGCCCGCAACGCTGAGCTGCACGAGGCCACCATACGTGCCGATACCGTGCTCGGCGTGGACGAGGTAGTCGCCCTCCTGGATCTGCGCGAGCCGGTCGACCACCTGCCCCGGGCGCAGGCTGCGTACCACCCGACGCTGCAGCCGCGCGCCGAAGACGTCTTGTTCGGTCAGGACGACCAGCTGCTCGAGCGGAAGCTCGAACCCCTCCGAGAGCGAGGCGATTGTCACCTCGCGCTGGCCATGCTCGGGCAGCTCGGCCCAGCCGATTCCCCGTCCCTCGTCGGCGTCGCCGCGCCGGATCGGAAGCTCGTATCCGTAGTCGCGCAGGATGTCCTGCATGCGCTCGGCAGTCGACAGCGATGGGCACACGATGCGCACGCGGCGCGACTGCTCCTGCCAACGATCGAGTCGAGCCGCGAGCGGCTCGAGCGCGCGTCCTGATCCGCGGTGCAGCTTGATCTCCCGCTGAAGCTCGGAGTGGTCGAGCGCGTGAACGGGTATCTGGTGTTCGTCCGTCCGTGCGTCCGTCACGCCGATCGGATCGATGAGCACCGGCAAGCGCTGCCGGATGGTGTCCCAGGCGGTATCGTCGGCGAGGTAGAGCGTGAGCGGCTCACACACCATCCGGTCCTGCGTCCTGGCGCGGGTGTGGCCCTGGAAGACCTCTCCCACGTACGCCCGCCCCTTTGCGAGGCCGGCCTCCGGGTCGTCCACCACGATGAGCGTCGAGGGGGGCAGGTAGTCGAAGATGCTCTCGAGCTCGTCGTGCAGGAGCGCCTCCAGGTTCTCGATCCCCGATGGCAGGTGTCGCCGCGCGAGCGACTCGGTGAGCGCATAGATATTCGACTCGGGCACGCCCTGGGCCCGTCCCATTTCGCGTACGCGCTGGAGCAGGAGGTCCAGCTCATGTGGCAGGCGATAGGCGCGCGGTGGGATGGCGACGATCGAGTGTAGATCCTCGTCGGAGCGTTGACTGGCTGGATCGAAGTGGCGGAGGGAGCCGATCTCGTCGAAGTCGAACTCGAGCCGCACGGGGCGGTCGAGGTGAGGAGGGAACAGATCCAGGATCCCGCCACGGGCGGCGACCTCTCCGCGTTCTTCGACGAGGCTCGTGCGGTGGTATCCCGCCGCGACCAGCACGTCGAGCAGGGCGTCTCGGTCCACCGTCATGCCTCGCTCGAGGTGGGTCACCCGGCTGCGCAGCTCGGAGCGCGAGGGCACGCGGCGAAGCAGGGCGGACCAAGGCGCGATCACGGTGAGCGGGGTCGCAGCATCGGCCGCAAGCAGCCCGTAGAGCAGACTCATGCGCCGCGCTTCGATCTCGGGGTGAGGCGAGAAGCGGTCGAAGGGCGGCGTGTCATAGCGGGGAAAGAGCCGGACATCCGGGTCGCTCGCGAAGGTGCGCAGATCCGCCGCGAAGCGCTCGGCCCGGGTCGATGTGGGACTGATAATAAGAATGGGGCCGGGGTGCTCAGCGCGCAGATGCGAGACCAGGAAGGCACCCGCACTGCCGCGCACGCGCAGAAGCCGCAGCATCCGGTCTCGATGCAGGGCTTTCTCCACGAGTTCCGCTAAGGACAGCGTCGACACTCCTCCTCCGGACACACGAAGGCCTGCCCTCCCAAGATCGGGGGGGGACAGGGCCTCAAAGCTTTACGGAATATAAGAGCGCCCTCTGAGCCGTGCCATCGGTCCGGGGCCGCCCTGGCGGTGCTCACGCCTGCCCGGTTATAATGCCGCGCCCTTCTGTGCCGCTCCCTCGGGAGCCGGCAGCCCGGAGCCACGCGCATGGAGCTTGAACTGCTGGGCCGAAAGCTGGGCATGACCCAGATCTTTGCTGAGAACGGAGACCGCGTTCCCGTGACGGTGGTCGAGGCGGGGCCCTGCGTGGTGGTACAGAAGAAGACAACCGAGAAGGATGGGTACAGCGCGGTCCAGCTCGGCTTCGAGGAGGGCAAGGAGAAGCACACGACGAAGCCTCTCCTGGGTCACTTCCGGAAGTGGAAGGTGAGTCCCAGGCGCTTTCTCTTCGAGGTTTGGCTCTCCCCCGAAGAGGTGGAGGGCCTCGAGGTTGGCCAGGAGATCCGCTGCGGCGAGACGTTCGAGCCGGGCAAGAAGGTTGACGTCAGGGGAGTCTCCAAGGGGCGCGGCTTTACCGGGGTGGTGAAGCGCTGGGGCTTCAAGACGGCCACCTCGAGCCACGGCACGCACGAGGCCTTCCGCCATGGCGGCGCGCAGTCCGCGGGCACCTACCCGGGTCACATCTTCCGGGGCAAGAAGATGGCCGGCCAATACGGCAACGAGCGCGTGACCGTGTTGGGCCTGCGCGTCGAGAAGGTGGACGCGGAGCGCAACCTGCTTTTCATCCGGGGAGGGATTCCCGGACACCGCAACGGCCTCGTGCACGTCCGGCCGTCAGGGCGGGCTTAGGGAACCGGTCTCCACGTCCCGCTACGTTCCTCGCGACTCATTCCACCGGCGAGCCAAGGCGGAGGGATATCGTTCGCGCTCCGCCTACAAGCTGCTCGACCTGCTGCATCGCGTTCCCGGCCTCGGAGCCGGTAGCGCAGTGGTGGACCTCGGCTGCTGGCCGGGGGGCTGGCTGCAGGTCCTGGTGGAGCGGGTGGGTCCGGACGGCCGGGTGGTGGGTGTCGACCTCCGGCCCGTCGAGCCTCTCGAGGGGCCCGTAGAGCTGCTCGAGCTGGATTTCACCGACCCGGATGCGGCTCGACGCGTGGCCGAGACGCTCGGTCGGCCCGGGGATGCGGTTTTCTGCGATGCGGCGCCCCAGCTGACCGGGATCCGGGACGTGGATCGCGCCGCTGCGGAGGAGCTGCATGAGGCGGCCCTGCGCGTGTCCCGGGCCGTGCTACGGCCGGGCGGGACCCTGGTCCTCAAGGGCTTCCCGGGGCCTGAGAGCGATCGCTTCCGCAGCGTGCTGCGCAGCAGCTTCGCGCGTGTCTCGGAGGTGCGCCCGGAAGGGAAGCGGAGAACGTCGAAGGAGTTTTACTGGGTCGCAACCGGCGAGCCGCGCAAGCCCCGCTAGTGCAAGCGCCGCATGAGCGGCGCGCGCAGCGAGCGGGACGCGAGCGGAGAGTGGGTGGCGCAAGCCGCCTTGCGCCGGGCCCCACTAGTTCTCCCGCCCGCTCTCGCCCAGGTACTCGGAGAGGAAGGCGCGCTTGAAGCGGAGGAAGGCGCCGGAAAGGATCGCCTTGCGTGCCTCCTTCATGAGCGTCTGGTAGAAGCTCATGTTGTGAATCGCACCCAGGACCGTGCCCAGGATCTCGTTGGACTGGTACAGATGGTGGATGTAGACGCGCGAAAAATGCTCACATGCGTAGCACGCGCACGAGGGGTCGATCGGGTAGAAATCGCGCCGGTAGCGGCGGTGCGTCATGCGAATCCGACCGCGCCGGGTGAAGAGTGTTGCGGAGCGCGCAAAGCGTGTGGGAATGACGCAGTCGAACAGGTCCATGCCGAGCTCGATCGCTTCGAGCAGGTCTTCGGGCAGGCCCACCCCCATCAGGTAGCGTGGCCGGTCCGGGGGCAGGTGCGGCGCCGTGGCCGCAACGATGCGCTTGAGCTCCTCGAGGCCTTCGCCCACCGAGACCCCACCGATTGCGTAGCCGGGCAGATCGAGCTTCACCATCGCCTCGGCGCACTCGCGCCGTAGGTCGGCGTAGACAGAGCCCTGGACGATCCCGAACAGGGTCTGGTCGTTGCTCGCGTGTGCGGCGATGCAGCGCTCGAGCCAGCGCAAGCTGTTCCTGACCCCGCGCGTGGCGAGCTCGCGGGTGGCCGGATAGGGGGTGCACTCGTCGAGCGGCATGATGATGTCCGCGCCCAGCCCGTGTTGGATCTCGATCACGCGCTCGGGGGTGAGCATGATCACCCGGCCGTCGATCTCGCTCGCGAAGCGCACACCCTCCGCTGTGATCTCCTTTCGTGGCAGGCTGAAGACCTGGAAGCCTCCGGAATCGGTCAGGATCGGGCCTCGCCAGGCCATGAAGCTGTGCAGGCCGCCGGCCTTCTGCACCAGCTCGGGGCCGGGGCGCAGCGCCAGGTGATAGGTGTTTGCGAGCACGATCCGGGCGCCCGTTTGACTCAGCTGCTCCGGGGTCAGTGCTCGAACGGCCGCGTGGGTGCCCACCGGCATGAAGACGGGCGTGGGCACCTCGCCATGGGGGGTCCCCAGCTGGCCCGCCCGGGCCGCGCTTCCGCGGTCCGTCGCCTCGACGACGAAGCTGATCATCACCCAACTCTAGCGGGTTATCGGCGCGGGCGGCCGCGCCTGCTAGCCGCCCGCGGGGATGAAGTGCTTCGAGTGGCCCACCAGGCCCTCAGACTGCAGCCGTACCTTCCGCTCGGCGTCCGCCACTGCGCGCCCGATCCGCCAGGCCTCCAGACCGCTGGCGCGGAGGGTGAGAAGAGCCTTCTCCACCTCAGTCTCGGCCACCACCACCGTGAGGCCGATCCCCATGTTGAAAACGGTGCGCATCTCGGCCCGCTCGATCCCCCCGATGCGTTCGATCAGCGCGAAGATCGGCTCCGGCTCGGGCAACTCCTCGACCTCGAAGCCGACGGGCGCCTCGACCCGCCTCAGGTTGAGCAGACCGTCCCCGGTGATGTGGGCGATTGCACGAGGCTGGATTCCGGCCTCCCGGAGCGCGCGGATCTGGGGGACATAGATGCGGACCGGTCGTAGCAGCTCCTCGGCGAGCGTTCCCTGGAGCTCTGGGACGTACTCGTCGATCTGAAACCGCGAGAGCAGCACCTGCCGGGCCAGCGTGTAGCCGTTCGAGTGCAGGCCGTTGGAGGCGAGCCCGATCACGGCGTCGCCTGGTTGGACCGCCGAGCCGTCCACGAGCTCCCCCTCGGGCACGATCCCAACGGCCATGCCGACAAGGTCGAGCCCCCGCCCCGCCGCGGCTCCCCGCAGCATCTCCGGGATCTGGGCGGTTTCACCCCCCACGATGCTCACGCCCGCCTGCTTGGCGCCCTCCGCCAGCCCGCGGCCCAGCTGGGCGAAGATCTCCGGATCCGCGCTCTCGACGGCGATGTAGTCCAGCATGGCCACCGGCGTGGCGCCCACGCAGAGCAGGTCGTTTACGTTCATACCGACGCAATCGATGCCGATCGAGTCGTAGCGGTTCGCCTTTTGGGCCACCAGGAGCTTGGTGCCCACCCCATCCGTGGTAAGCGCGAGGTGGACGGGACCCACGCGGATCACCGCGGCAAAGTGGCCCACGCCCAGCTCGCTGGGCGCTCCGAACGCCTGCGTGGGCGAGACCTCCAGCAATAGCCGCGACAGAGCCCGGTCAGCCTCGCTTGTATCGACGCCGCTGCGGGCGTACTGGCTCGGCTTCACGGCTGGGCCGCTAGGAGGGGTAGCGGCGCTCGCCGCGGCTCTTGCGTAGGCGAACACGGCGGTGCTTGGCCTTGAGCCTGGCTCGATGCCGGGCGGTCTTGCGGCGGTTGCGGTGTGGCAGGGGCTTGGACTTCTTCATCGCGGGCCCAACCATATGCAACGGAGGACCCTAGCTCAAGCTCTCGCTCGCGCCCGGACCTACCAGAGCCGCAGAAGCTTCGAGCCCCCGCTCGGACGCGCGGTCTCCTTGGCCCTCTTCTCTTCGATCTTGGCTCGCAGCTTCTGGCGATACGCGCCGAGCTTCCTGTCGAGCGCCTCCTGGCCGACCTGGGTCCAGGGCCGTTGCTCGGCCTCCTCGCGGAAGCGGCAGAAATCCTGGTACGCGCTGAGCTCGTGCTTCAGCTCCTGTGTGACGAGCTCGATCATGATCGCGTCATCGAGAAATCCGAGCCCCGGAATGGTGTCCGGGATCAAATCCGACGTGCGAGTGAAGTAGCAGAGCGCGCTCAGCACCTTCTGGCGCATGGGAACTGGCAGCGCGTACCGCTCGTCCTGGAGCATCGCGCCCAGGGTCTCCAGTTTCCGGACCCGCTCGAGCACGTATTGAGGCGGCTTGAATTTGCGGACTTCCTCCGCCATCGCCATCGCGGCCTTGATGATTGTGTCTTCGCTCCCGCCCTTGGCTGTCGTGCTGGCCTTGCGCATGATGCGGCGCAGGTGCTGGACGTCCCTGTCGCTCAGCTTGAAAGTTACCTTGAGTTCGGCCATGAAAATCCCCGCGCTTCAGCTTGCTCCACCAGACTATGCGAACCCCTGCATCGCGGTCAAACGCGGGCAGAGCGTAGGACGGGGAAGGCCGGTGATCCGACTCGCTCACCCGCGGTAAGATCCATGCCTTGGCGACCGAGTCAGCGATCGAGTGCCACGCCGCCTTCGAGGGGCGATGAGCGGCCCCTGCGTCCGCGTGAGCGCCCCCATCCCGGAG
>DAOVBF010000078.1 GCA_030673955.1 Deltaproteobacteria bacterium | reverse complement strand
GACATCGAGTAGAGCGCGGGCGGCTTTCCAACGACCCAATGGGCTGCGCGCACGGCGCCGGCCGCAAAGTTGTCGCGGGAGAGCGCGCGGTGGCTCAACTCGATGCGCTCACCCGGGCCCGCCAGATAGACGGTGTGCTCGCCGACGCAGTCGCCAGCGCGCAACGCCTGGATGCCGATCGCATCCGGTGGGCGGGCACCGGTCTTCCCCTCCCGGTGGTACACGACCACCCGCTCCAGCTCCTGCCCGCGTGCCTCGGCAGCGGCGCGGGCGAGCCGGAGCGCCGTCCCGCTCGGCGCATCCAGCTTGCGGCTATGATGGAGCTCCAGCACCTCGATCTCGTAGCTCTCGAGCCGGCGTGCGGCTTCGGCTACGAGACCGATGAGGACGTTGACACCGAGCGAGAAGTTCGGGGCCATCACGAGGGGGATCTTACGAGCGGCCTCCTCGAGGCGGCGCAAGCCAGCGCTGTCGAAGCCCGTCGTACCGCTCACGACTGCTACGTCTTTTTGCGTTGCCGCGGCGATCAGCAACAGCGCGCTCTCCGGGGTCGAGAAATCGATTGCCACCTTTGCCGTTTCGAGTGCGGGTTCGAGATCGGCGCTGAGCTTGACCCCGGGCGAGAGTTCGCGCCCGAGCGCCGGGTGGCCGGGCCGTTCGAGCGCGGCCGCCACGCAGAGCTCCGGTGCTCCCTCCACCGCGCGCAGCACGTGCCCGCCCATGCGGCCAGCGGCTCCCATGACCAGGACGGGAATCATTCCTGCTTCAGCTCCGCGAGCGCCGCCTCGAGGCGATCCCGGTTGGATTTCTGCATCGTCGTCATGGGAAGACGCAGCGTCGGCTCGGGAATGCGCCCGAGAATCGCAAGCGCGGTTTTGACCGGGATCGGGTTCGGCTCGATGAAGAGCGCCTCCATCACCGTGAGCAGTTGATAGTGGATCTCGCGCGCCCGCTCGGTGTCGCCGCCGAGGAACGCGCGCGTGATCTCGGACATCTGACGCGGGGCCACGTTCCCCGTGGTGGTGATCACCCCTTTGGCGCCGATCGCGAGCATCGGCAGCGTGAGGGCATCGTCGCCCGAGAGGACCACGAAACCGGGCTCGCTCATGGCGATGGTCTGCGACGTGGCCACCAAGTCGCCGCCCGCCTCCTTCAGGCTCACGACACCGGGCAGGCGCGAGAGCCGTGCGGTGGTGGCGGGCTCGATCCGCGAGGCGGTACGGCCCGGAATGTTGTAGAGCACGAGCGGCAGCCCGGTCTCCTCCGCCACCGTGCGGTAATGGTGGAAGATTCCGTCTTGGGTGGGCTTGTTGTAATAGGGCGAGATGAGCAGGGCTCCATCCGCGCCGACCCGGCGCGCCTCGTCTGTGAGCTCCACCGCCTCACGGGTGTAGTTCGAACCCGTGCCTGCGATGATCGGTACCCGTCCGGCTACCACCTCGACGACGTGCTTCACGACCTGAATATGCTCCGAGTGCGAGAGTGTCGCGGCTTCCCCCGTGCTGCCGCACGGAACGAGGCCGTCGATGCCGCTTTCGATCTGCCACTCGACCAGACGCGCAAGCGCATCCAGATCGAGCGCACCATCGCTTCGGAATGGTGTAACGAGCGCTGTGTAGGTTCCCTTGAAACTCATGGGATCTCTAGCTCCCCATCAAAGACGTGCTCGGCTGGCCCCGAGAGCCAGACCGGGCCGTCGTCCCTCGGCCATCGAACGCGCAGCACGCCGCCCCGGAGTCGCACCTGCACCTCGCGGCTCGCTTTTTCGGCGAGCATGGCTGCTACCGCCGCGGCGCAGGCCCCGCTGCCGCACGCGAGCGTTTCTCCCGTGCCCCGTTCCCACGTGCGCTGCTCGAGCGTGTCGCGCGAACGTACGGCGATGAACTCCACGTTCGTGCGCTGTGGAAAGGCGGGATGGTTCTCCAGGGCGGGGCCCAGCTCCTCTACCGGGAACTGCTCCGGGTCGTCAACGAAGAGCACGCAGTGTGGGTTGCCCATCGAAATCGCAGTCACGAGAAGGTTTTGACCTGCCACGTCGAGCTGAACCTCGATCAGGGGCACCGGACCACGCAAGGTTGTCGGAATCTTCTCGGGCTCGAGCACGGGCCGGTTCATCTCGACCTCGACCTGGTTGTCGCCGAGCCAACGCGGGGTGACGATCCCCGCCAGCGTCTCGACCCGAATCGTGTCGCTCTCGATGAGGCCACGGTCCCGCAGGTACTTGTAGAAGGCACGGATGCCGTTGGCGCACATCTCCGCACGACTCCCGTCTGGGTTCCGGATGCTCATGAGGAAATCCGCCTCGCGCGACGGCTGGACGAGGAGAAGCTGATCACCGCCCACACCGAAGTGTCGGTTCAGCGCAAAGCGCGCGAACGCCTCCCAGTCGTCGACCGGATCGGCCTGCAGACAGTTGATCACGACGAAGTCGTTTCCCGCACCGTGCATCTTCGCAAACGGGATCCGCATCAGCTCTCCCACACCGGCATACGCTCTGCTTGCCAGGTCTCCTCCAGCGTCTGCCGGCGGCGCACCAGCTCCGCACGCGAGCCATCCACCATCGCCTCCGCGACCAGCGGTCGGCCGTTGTAGGTCGAGGCCATGGCGAACCCGTAGGCGCCGGCGTCCCGTACCACAACCAGATCGCCGGGCTCAACGGGCGGTAGCAATCGGTCTTTCGCGAAGCAGTCCGTGCTCTCGCAGACCGGGCCGACGATATCGACGGGCGCCGGATCACCGCTGCGCAGTGGATCGGTCTCGATTCGCATCTCCACCTGGTAGAGGGACGGACGCAAGAGATCGTTCATGCCTCCGTCCACGATGAGGAAGCGACGCCCGGCATTCGCCTTGCGGTAGAGCGCGCGCATCACGAAGATGCCCCCCCCCGCGGTGAGAAGGCGTCCCGGTTCACACACGAGTGTGACGCCGAGACTACCAAGGACTTCGAGTGCCATCTTGGCATAGGCTTCGGGCGTCGGCGGATCGTCTTGGCCCGAGTATTCAACACCCAGGCCGCCCCCGATGTCAATCACGTCGATCGTGTGGCCCTGCTCGCGGAGCGAGAGCACCGTCTCGTTGATTCTGACCAGGGCTTCACGCAGCGGATCCAGCGAAGTGAGCTGGGACCCGATGTGGCAGTCCACGCCAATCACGCGCACGTTCGGCAGGGACTTGGCGCGTGAGTAGGCGCTGGGGGCCTCCTCGATCGGAATCCCGAACTTCGCAGTGTGCAGGCCCGTCGCGATTCCGGGGTGAGTCTTGGGGTCGACATCCGGGTTCAAGCGAAACGAGATCGGCGCCACCTTTCGCAGCTCCTGCGCGCGCGCATCGAGGGCCGCGAGCTCCTCGAGCGACTCCACGTTGAACATGCGAATGCCCACCTCGAGCGCGAGGTCGATCTCGTCGGCCCGTTTGCCCACGCCCGAGAAAACGATCTTTTCGGGATCGGCCCCCGCGTGCAGCGCTCGCTCGAGCTCGCCGCGCGAGGTGACGTCCACCCCGCAACCTCGGTCCAGGAAGGTGCGAACGACCGCGAGGTTCATGTTTGCCTTGATCGAGTAGGCGACGAGGTGCGGTTCCCGGCCGAAGGCCCGGCGCATCCGCTCCGCCCGCTCGATCAGCCCCTGGCGGCTGTACGCGTACAGAGGCGTGTCAAAGCGCCGGACCAGCTCCGCAACGGGAACGTCTTCCAGATAGAGCGCGCCGTCGCGACGCGTCAGCACCTCACGAAAAGTCATGGCGCCGCCTGCTCCTCGCGTTCCTCTTCGGCCTGGCCCGCCTCTGGCGGGGGCGGGCGCAAGGGCGGGCCGTAGCGACCACAGGCCCCCAGGAAGAGCGCGAGCGCGAGCAGGCCGACCCAGAGCGGTCTCATCGTAGCTCGGCCCGGGTGGCCTGGAGCTCTGCACGTGCGGACTCCAGGGCCTGCTCGACCGTCTCGCGCGCGGGACCACCCACCATCGCCCGCGCCTCGAGCGAGCGCTCGGGGGAGAAGAAGCTCGCGGGATCGATGTCAAGGCTCGGATCGAAGCTCCGGAGCGTGTCGCGCGAGAGCTTCGATAGGGGCAGTCCGGCCTCTAGCGCGTGCACGACGACGCGGCCCACGACCTGGTGCGCCTCCCGGAACGCGAGGCCCTGCCGGACCAGGTGCTCCGCCAGGTCCGTGGCGAGGAGCATGGGATCCGACGCAGCCGTCCCCATGGCGAGGGCGTTCACCCGCAGGGTGCGCACGGCTGCGGCCAAGATCTCCAGACAGCTGGTGGCGGTGTCGACCGCGTCGAACAGGGGCTCCTTGTCCTCCTGCATGTCTCGATTGTAGGAGAGGGGGAGGCCTTTGAGTGTGACCAGCAGGCTCACCAAGGCCCCGACCACGCGGCCGGCCTTGCCGCGCACCAGCTCCGGCACGTCCGGGTTCTTCTTCTGCGGCATCAGGCTGGATCCCGTCGCAAAAGCTTCGTCCATCTCGATAAAGCCGAACTCGGTCGAGCTCCACAGCACGAGTTCCTCGGAGATGCGCGACAGATGGATCATCAGGATGCTCAGCGCGGCCAGAAGCTCGAGGGCGGCGTCCCGCGCCGCAACCGAGTCGAGGCTGTTGCGGCTGGGTGCGTCGAACCCGAGCTCCCGGGCCACGCCCTCTCGGTCGAGCGGCAGCGTGCTGCCGGCAAGTGCGCCTGCCCCGAGCGGGGCAAAGCACATGCGTCGCTGCGCATCATGGAACCGTTGGTCGTCGCGCGAGAGCGCCTCGTAGTGTGCCAGCCAGTGGTGCGACAGTCGGACCGGCTGAGCTCGCTGCAGGTGTGTGTAGCCTGGCAGGATGATGTCGATCTCGCGCTCCGCCCGGTCGACGAGCACCTGTCGCAGCTCGAGGAGCGCGCCACGCACGAGGGGGACCTGTTCCCGCATCCAGAGCAGGAGATCGGTGGCCACCTGGTCGTTCCGGCTGCGTCCCGTGTGCAGCTTTCCCGCCAGCGGTCCTACGATCTCGGCGAGCCGCCACTCCACGTTCGTGTGGATGTCCTCGAGCGCGGGGTCGAGCGCGAGGCTTCCATCTTCGAGCTCGCGGCCCACCTGCTCCAGGCCCTGGATGAGTCGTTCCGCCTCCTCCTTCTCGAGGATGCCTTGCCTCGCGAGCATCCGTGCGTGTGCGATGCTGCCGCGGATATCCTGTCGCCAGAGCCTCTGATCAAAGTGGACCGATGCGGAGAAGCGCTCCATCTGCGGGTCCGTGGCGCTCCGAAAGCGTCCTCCCCAGGTTTTCTGGGGTGACGGAGAGGGGCCCAGCGGGGCCTCGCTGCGTCGATCGCCCGCGGCGGGTTTGGCGCCCCCTCGGGGCATGCGATCCTTCGGGTCCACCACTCTTATACACCGGCCCCAGAGGGGGCGCGCCGAGAATGCCCCCACCCGAGCCCCGACGCAAGCGGCGCGGAGGCGACGCCCGCACTGGCGAGGTATCGGGCGGCGAAGCCGCCCTGCTCGCGCGGCGCGCGACTCCGTGCGTGCCGGGGTGGTGAGGGGTCGGGCGGCGGAGGGCCTCCCCGCGCTAGGATCTTGCGATGCGCAAGCTCAGGTCGGCGGCCGTCGCTGCCGCACTTGCTGGCGTCGGCACGCTCATTGGGGTGGCGTGGATGCTGGTCGTCCTCGACAAGCAGGTCGAGGCGCGTTTCCGCGGACGGCTGTTTGCGGTTCCGTCGCGGGTCTACTCCGCGCCGCTGGTCCTGTTCCCGGGCCTGGACGTGGAGCGCGTGGCTCTGGTCGAGCGCTTGCAGCGGCTCAACTACCACCCCGCCCAGGGGGCCTTTCCTCGGATGGGGGAGTACCTCCTGGGCGAGGGGAAGGTCGAGATCGGACAGCGGCCGTTCCGCTATGCCTATCGTCAGGTTCTCGGCGCACGCGTCGTCCTGCGCGTGGACCAGGACTCGCGGATCGTGTCGTTGCGTGATGCGCGGGGCCGGGAGCTGGATACCGTCGAGATCGAGCCGGAGCTGTTCGCGGAGTACCACGGGCCAAGCCGTGAGGATCGCCGCCTGGTCAAGCTCGACGATGTCCCGCCCCATCTGATCGATGCCATCCTGGCCATCGAGGATCGCCGGTTCTACCAACACCATGGCGTGCACCTCTCGCGTATCGTTGGAGCGCTGCTTGCCAACCTTCGCGCTGGCCGTGTGGTTCAGGGCGGCAGCACCCTGACGCAGCAGCTCGTCAAGAACTTCTACCTCTCGGCGGAGCGTACGCTCGCACGCAAGTTGATGGAAGCCGGGATGGCGTTGCTCCTCGAGCGCCACCACACCAAAGAC
>DAOVBF010000004.1 GCA_030673955.1 Deltaproteobacteria bacterium | reverse complement strand
CGAGGAGGACTTTGAGTATCACCTGAGCTGCAGCCGCCTGCAGAGGGAACGGCAGCGTTTCGATTGCAGGCGCATGCTCCTCACCCATCTCGGGAGCGATGTCCTCGAGAACCTCGAGCAGGTGGGGTTCGACATCACCTATGACGGCCTCTCGCTTAGGGTGTAGAAGGGGGAGGTTGGTTAAGAAGCCGAGTAACGCCCGGCGGCGGGTCAGGCGGAGCGGCCCGCGGTCTCCCAGTGATCTAACGAGTTAAACTTAACTTCTTAACCAACGTCCCCGTTTTGTCCCCCTTCTAAACCCTAAGCGAGAGGCCGTCATAGGTGATGTCGAACTCCACCTGCTCGAGGTTGTCGAGGACCTCGCTCCCGAGATGGGTGAGGAGCATGCGCCTGCAATCGAAACGCTGCCGTTCCCTCTGCAGGCGGCTGCAGCTCAGGTGATACTCAAAGTCCTCCTCGAGGAGCGTCGACTCGCAGATGAAGAGATCGACCTCGCCCACACGCTCCGGGAGCTCCTTGTGCCATCCGGTGTCGCCCGAGAAGAAGATCGCCTTCCCCCCCGTCTCCACTCGCATCATGTGCGGGCAGGTCTCGGGCTGATGGTGCGCCGGGAACGGTCTGAGCTTGAATGCCCCGTCCGAGAACACCGCGTTGCAGTCGAACTCGGAGAAGGAAACGGGGAAGGGCCAGTCCTCGCTCGGGTACTCGAAGCTCCGAGCCACCAGCTCGATGCGCGCCTGGATCCCCGGGGGGCCCAGGATGCGCAGGTCCCTCTCGCGCCGATTCTCGTAGATGTAGTCGAGCATCAGAAAGGGCAGGCCCGCCACGTGATCGCCATGAAAGTGGCTGATGGCGACGGCGTCGATCTCCAGCGGATCGACCCCGAGCTCCTTGAGACCGAGCAACGTGCTGGGTCCGCAGTCGAGCAGCAGGGTGTGGTTGCGTTCGCGGAGCAGGACGGCGCTGTTTCGGCGCCCGCCGCTACCGAACGCATCCCCGGTTCCGACGAAGAGCACCTCAACCATCCATCCAGACCTCCTCCCCGAAACCGATGGCGCGTCGGAGGGGCTCCTGCGCACGCGGCTGCGACGCCGGCAGCAGCAGGCTCTCCTCCACTCGCCCCGCGCTTGGGACGCGTGCATGAGCTCCGATCACTACCCAGGGGCCGACGTGCGCATCGGGCGGGATATGTGCTCCCGCGCCGACCCAGGCTGGCCCCCGCAGCTTTCCCTCGATCCTTGCATCCTCGGCCGCAAGGATGTCGTCGGGCCGATCGGGCTGGGCTTCCAGGGTCTGCTCGAGCGCTCTCAGGTTAGCGTCCAGGAGCTCGCGCGGGCAGCCCACGGGCCACCAGGTCGCGTCCTGTGGCTGGAGCCAGGTGCCGATGCGCTCACCCGCGTGGAGCCACGGGATGTACACGTCGCGTACGATGTCGAACTCCGGACGGTCCGGCATGTGATCGAAGATCGCCGGCTGCATCACATGGACCCCGGTAAAGAGGCCACAGCCTGTCTCGAAGCCCCGGTCCAGCCGATCTGCGATCCGGCAGACCACACCGCCCTCAGCGTAGCCGATTGTGCCGAACTCCCGATTCCTCGGATCATCGCGCAACGCGAGCGTCGCCATCGCGCCCCCGCCCACGTGGGCCCGCAGCAGGTCGGCGAGATCGACATCGATGCACATATCTGCGTTCAGCACGAGGAAAGGCGAGGAGCCCTCCAAGAAGGGGCGTGCCTGGAGGATCCCACCGCCGCTTCCCCGCAGCTCCGGCTCGAGCGAAACCTCCACCGGGATCGGTGCCGCGCGCAGGGCCTCGCGAAGTCGGTCGGCGTTCTGATACGCGTTCACCACGACGGACTGAACACCCTGTGCCGCCAGGCTCCGCACGAGCCGCAGCACGAGCGGTTGATCGAGCACGGGCAGGGTGGCTTTGGACCAGCGCGGGGTCAGAGGCGCCATTCGGACACCGCGCCCGGCAGCGAGCAGCATCGCCTTCATGCCGGAACCTCGCCCAGCGCTTCCGCCAGAGTCTGTCCGAACCCGCCGAGCTCGGCCGGCAGTGATGGCAGGGCGGAGAGCACGGCCTGGCGGGCGGACCTTTCATAGCGCGTAAAGCGAACATCATGTTTCACGCGAGCCAGATATCGGAAGCGCGCGAAATCTTTGCATTTTCTTTGAATAACGAGAAGGGCTAGGGCCCTCGCTCCCGGCGCGTCGCCACGCCGCTTCGCGTAGCGCTCCAGCAGCGAGTGACGGTCTTCGTCCGAGATCTCGCTGTAGGAATCGTAGAGTAGGGCGGCTAGGTCGAGCTCCGGGGGCGCCAACAGGGCGTCCTGGTAGTCGAGAATTCGAAGCTTCCCGCTGGGATCGACCATGAGATTCTGGCTCTGGAAGTCGCGCAGGCAGAGCGCGCGAGGCAGGCGAGCAATCAGGCGGGCCAGCTCTTCAAGACCGGCGGTCAGGGGCTCTCGAAACGCCTCGGACACGCCGTGTTTCAGGAAGTGAGCCAGCTCGAAGCGTATCCACTCCTCGTCGAAGTGACGTGTGAAGGGCAGGGTCTCTCCGCGTGGCATCGTGTGCACCCGAGCGAGTAGCTCGATGGCCTCCTTCTGGCGGTCGAGACGCTGCGGCTGAGGAAGGTCGGAGATGTGCCGGTCCCCCAAGTCCTCGACCAAGATCCAGCGCTCGTCGCGCTGCACCCCGTAGATCTGGGGAACGGGCAAGCCCTGCTCGGCAAGAATCTCGGTGACCGTCACGAAGGGAAGGTCCGCGCTGGGTGCACGCAGTGCGGCGGGGAGAATCTCGGGGTCCTCGGGGATCGCGTGCATCCAGACCACGGTCGTGCCGTTGGCGAGATGTACCCGGGCGTAGCGACGGGCGCCGGCGCCAGCAGCCAACGGCTCGAGGGCGACCGCCCTGGATTGGCAGCAGGCTTCGATCCAGGACCCTGCACGTGTCGGCACAGGCTGGCTCTCGCCGCAGCCGCTTCCCCCCATGGGATGCAGGATGGCGAGCCGCCCGGAAAGTGCAAGCGGTGCGCGGTCGCGCGTGGGCTGCTTATTAGTGGACGAAGGATGTCTGGGTCCCCTACCGTTCGCTGCGCGATGAAGGCATGGCCGCTCCTCCTGCTCTCAGCCGGGCTCGCTTTCGCTGTCGTGGCGCGCGGGGATGCGACGTCAGACGCGGAAGGGGCGCTGCAGAGTTTGCTCCGGGCGCCCGCCCTGCGGGGTGCACGGGTCGGTGTCGTGGTGACCACCCTCAAGACGGGGGAGCGTGTTCTCGGGCAGAGCTCCGATCAGCTCCTGGTGCCGGCCTCCAATCAGAAGCTCCTCGTCGCCGCGACCGCTCTGGCGCATTGGGGTCCCGCGCATCGCTTCGAGACTCCGGTCCTCGTAGATGGCCCGATCGACAAAGAGGGCGTACTCGCCGGGGCGCTCTGGCTCCAGGGACGCGGGGATCCGAGTCTCGTCTCCGAGAGCCTGTGGAAGCTGGCCGAAGCGATCCGCCTGCGCGGCATCTCGCAGGTTCGCGGCGGGATCGGTATAGACGCGACCTACTTTGACTCGCTCCGGTTCCATCCGGACTGGGAGCCGGTCTCCTCGCGCGCTTACCACGCGCCCACCAGCGCGTTGGCTGCGAACTACTCGAGCTTCCGAATCGAGGTCAACGCGGCGCGTGAGCTGGGGCGGCCCGCCGCCGTGAGCGTGGCGCCTTTTACGCCGTACTTCCGGATCCGGTCGGATGTGCTCACGCTGGCTCAGCCGGGTCCTCTGCAGCTCGAGCTGGAACGTCTTCCGGATGGCTCCGGCGAGCGTGTGCGCCTGCGTGGGGTGTTTCCGCTCGGGCGGGAACCCAAGACCTTCTGGCGTGCGGTCTCCATGCCCGAGCATTACGCCGCCTCGCTGTTGCGAACCCAGCTCGAGACCCAGGGAGTACGCGTGTCGGGCCCGATTCGTCTCGGACGCTTGCCCGAGTCGGCGCGGGAGCTCCTGCGCTTCGAGGGCGAGCCGCTTGGCCAGATCGTCGGGAAGCTCAACAAGTTCAGCAATAACTTCATCGCGGCACAGCTAACCAAGGCCCTCGGAGCCGACGTTCACGGCCCGCCGGGAAGCTGGCAGAAGGGAATCCGTGTGATCCAGTCGCACCTGCGCCACATCGGAATCGATGGGCCGCAGCCGCTGATCGTCGATGGATCGGGCCTCTCGCCTCGTAACCGCATTTCAGCCGCGATGCTGGCGCGCATCGTTCGCGACGCGGTGCTGCGCTTCGACTCGGGCCCGGAGTTCATCGCATCGCTCCCGCTCAGCGGGCTCGACGGAACGCTCGAAGAGCGCATGAACGATGCCGAGACGCATGTACGCGGAAAAACGGGTCACCTTCGCCACGTTGCATCCTTGAGCGGCTTGCTCCCGCGGGGAGAGGAGTGGCTCGTCTTCTCGATACTCGTGAACGGCGCGCGCGGGAATGAGGCAGATGTGGATGCTGCCATCGATGCTTTTGTCGGCGAGCTCGCTACGGAGGAGGCTCGACTCGCTCAGTGAGTACGCGGTGATTGAAGCTGGGCCGTGACCCGGCGCACGTAGCCACTCGGGAGGGAGCGGCCTGACTCGAGCCGACGGTCGATGCGCCTCGGTCCCCAGTTATAAGCCGCGAGAGCGCGGTCCCAGTTCGCGTACTTGCTGTGCATGAGGGCGAGGTAACGTGTGCCCAGGCGTATATTAATCACGGGATCGAAGAGTGTCTCCGGGCCTCGCCACTCGATCCCGAGCTCCCCGGCCAGCATTCGGCCCGTCTCCGGCATGATCTGCATGAGACCCAAAGCTCCCACCGGCGAGCGGGCGAAGGCGTGGAAGGCGCTTTCCGTGTAGATCACCGCTAGCACGAGCTCGGGCCTGAGACCCAGCCGCTCCGACTCCGCGATGATCGTTTCGGCGACCCGGCGAACCTCAAAGGGGGCCAGGCCGGTCTGGTAGAGCACGAACCGCGCCTGCACCCATTCCACCGCGCCGGGTCCGAACGGGGAGTCGTCGTCTGGGACGCTGGAAACAGGCGGGAGCTCCGCGTGTGGGCCGGGCGGGCTCCAGAGCGCGCAGGAGAGTCCGCAACAGAGGGAGAAGAAGGCCAGCCATTTGAGCAGCGCGCGCCTCACGGTCTACAGCACCACGCCGATGGTCTTCATGACGTTCAGGTTGTTCACCACCGCCCAGGCCGGGAGTATGACGAGCACGCTGAGCAGGGCGAGCTTGATCCGAGGGGGGAGGCGCCGGGTGAAGACCAGAAAGCCGACGGCGATGCACGTGAGCAGGGTCTCGAGAGCGAGCCCCTCCACGAGCCCGAAGACATCGAACAGCCATCGCGCAAAGGGATTCGCTTCGATGACCTTGAAGCCCGGAACTGTTGCGTTCAGGCATAGAAAAGTGGTCGTGTTGTCCAGCAGGTTGAACAGCAGGACCAGGCCACCGAGCAGGAACCGCATTCGGAGCTCCTCTGCGCGTACCGCGTTAGCAGTGAGAGGAGCTACAAGAAGCGTGCCGCTTGTCCTGGCGCGGTCGCTTTCAGCTTACGGCGCGGGGGCTTGCGCCCGGAAGGCGCAAGTACACGAACGCGCAGCGAAGCGCCCTCACTGGAAGCGGACTTCCCTCCTTGGGGAATTTCTTTCGCCGGGGAAGCCTCAGCGTCGCCGCGGACGACCGCGACCGAGGAGGAGCCAGTCGAGGGAGACTTTTTCCTGCAACGCCAGGGTGATCAGGAAGTCGGCGTGTGGCGTCGTGCCGTTCTCGTAGCGGTTGACGTTTTGCTGGAAAACGCCCAGCTCGCGCGCGAAGGAACGCTGGGATCGGTTCCCTCGAATCTGAGAAAGTCGGACCTGGATCTGTCGCTTGTGTCGGTCCAATGCGCTCCTGGGTACCCGAGTCGTCTTTTGGTTTCTGCTCGCCTTGCGCTTCCGTGTTGCCATTTTCAGTTTCCTTCCTTGAAGCTGCTCTCCCAGAAGCTGCTCTGCCACGAAGCTGCGGGAGCAGATGCGGGGTGCAGGTGCGTTAGTTCAAACTGGACTAAGACTGAAAAGCTGGTCCCATTCCGTTCCGCGTTCGGCCTCGAGCCCGGAACACAGGTTGGCACGGGGAACACTTGACTCCGTGCCCCCCAATTTTGGCGGGCTAATCCTAAACAAAAGAGCGTGACTATTCAAGACACTTTATGCGGTTGTTGCCGGGGAGGTGCGTCTGGTGACCCGTAGTACAGTGTGGTTGTATTCGCCGATTTCCACCCCAGCTTAACTCGAGCAAAAAGTCCAATAATCTCGCCCACATGCGGAGCAGAGGAGGCGCCCCGGCTGGTCTTTCCCCTCACCGGAGCTTGACCCTCGCCCCGACTGGCTGATAGCCTGCGGCGTTCCGCCGCTGGAGTACACGCTTGACTCGCGTAGTTGCAGGTGATTTCCGCGGTCGGCGCCTGAAGACTCTGCCCGGTGTGGGGACGCGCCCCACAGCGGAGCGCGCACGTGAGGGCCTCTTCGGCTGGCTCGGGACTCGCGTCGTAGGAGCGTCCATCCTGGATCTTTTCGCGGGCACGGGCACGGTCGGGATCGAGGCGCTCTCCCGTGGGGCGGCTCACGTCACATTCGTCGAGCGCGCTGCGGCGGCTACGGCCGTCCTCCGCAGGAACCTGAAGGACCTCGGGCTTCTCGGCCCGGCCCGTGTTCTGACCCTGGATGCGCGCGGCGGTCTCCGCCGTCTGGGCCGCCAGGGGATCCGCTTCGATCTCATCTTCGCGGATCCCCCCTACGCCAGCGACTGGACGCGCCGGCTGGCGAATGACCCCCGGGTGGTGGATGTTCTTGCTCCGACCGGCATCCTGGTGGTGGAGCGGGCGCGTGCGGCAGGGGCGTCTTCCGGAGGCGAGATCCTCAAGCTCAAGGGCTCTCGGAGCTACGGCGGGACGACGTTTGACTGGTATGAGCCAGCAGGAGAGGCAAGCGAGTGAGCGAGAAACGGATTGCGGTTTACCCGGCGAGCTTCGACCCGATCACGAACGGCCATTTGGATTTGATCGACCGTGCCTGCCACATCTTCGATGACCTGATCGTGGCTGTGGCGCAGAACGTCGACAAGAAGGGGATCTTTACGGTTGAGGAGCGGATCGAGATGGTTCGGAAGACGCTCGACGATCGTCCGGGTATTCGAGTGGATGTGATCGAAAGCCTGCTCGTCGACTACGCGCGAAAGCACGGGGCCCGCTTCGTGATCCGAGGCCTGCGAGCGCTGTCGGACTTCGAGTACGAGTTCGAGATGGCGCTGATGAACTCGCATCTGTATCCCGACCTCGAGACGATCTTCTTGATGACGAGCGAGCGGTGGTTCTACGTGAGCTCATCCAGGCTGCGGGAGATTGTCAGCTTCGGTGCGGACGTACGCGAGTTCGTGCCCGAGATCGTGAACCAGAGGCTGCGCGAGAAGCTGGCCCCTTAGCCGGGCTCACGCTCGATCTCGAGCTCCTTCATCTTGAGCTGGAGGCCCCGGCGGGAGATCCCGAGGCGCCGGGCCGCCTTCGTGACGTTCCCGTTCGTGATCTCGAGCGCCTCGACGATGACCTCCCGTTCGATGCGCCGGGTCTCCGAACGGATCCGCTCCCGCAAGGGAGACAGCGGCTCGGAGAGCGGGCTCCGGCCCGGCTCGACAAGGAGCTCGGGCGGCAGGTCTCGACGCGAGAGGGTCGGCTGATCGGACAGTAGCACCATGCGTTCGATCACGTTCTCCAGCTCGCGAATGTTCCCGGGCCAGGAATGTGCCGCGAGCGCATCGAGGACCTCGGGCTCGATCTCCTTGGCCGTTCGCTTCAGGCGTCGGGCGAAGCTCTCGACGAAATAACGTGCCAGGACCGGGATATCCTCGCGCCGCTCGCGCAGCGGGGGAAGCTGAATGGGCACGACGTTCAGACGGTAGAAGAGGTCTTCACGGAAGCGCCCCTCCCTCACCTCGCGCTTGAGGTCCCGGTTCGTGGCGATCACGAGGCGAACGTCGACCGTGATCGTGCGCGTGCCGCCGACGCGATAGAAACGTCCCTCCTGAATCGCGCGTAGCAGCTTCGGCTGAGCCGATAACGGCATCTCCCCGATCTCGTCCAGGAAGAGCGTGCCTCCATCGGCAAGCTCGAAGCGCCCGGGCTTGCGGGCCGCCGCACCCGTGAAGGCTCCCTTCTCGTAACCAAAAAGCTCGCTCTCGAGCAGACCTTCGGGGATCGCTGCGCAATTGATCTTGACAAAAGGCAGGCTGCGCCGTGGGCTTCGCAGATGCAGGCTGCGAGCCACGAGCTCCTTCCCAGTTCCGCTCTCGCCGCTGATCAAGACGGTCGCTGGCGTCGGAGCCACCTGCAAGAGCATGCGCTTCACGCTGCGGAGCGCTGGGCTCTCACCCATCAGCAGCTGCTCCGGGTCCTCCTCCGAATCAGCGATCGTCTCCGACTCCTGGAGCGCCCGCGTCCGAACCGCCTTCGAGACCACTTGGCGGATCTCCTCCGGGTCGAACGGCTTTGTCAGGTAGTCGAAGGCGCCCTGTTTCAGCGCTTCGACGGCGCTGCCGATCGTCCCGTGTGCGGTGAGCAGGATCACCGGGATCGGACGGAAGCGCTTCTGCATGTGCTCGACGAGCTCGAGGCCGTTCATGCGAGGCATCTTGAGATCGGAAAGCACCGCGTCTATGTGCTCGCCCTCGAGCTGCTCGAGGGCCGCCTCCCCATCGCCCGCCTCCAGCGTGCGATAGCCGTTGCGGCGCAGCAGGGCAGTGAGCACCCGGCGCATGTTCGCCTCGTTCTCAACGACGAGTACGGTCCCCTCCTGCCTCATGCTTCCTCACCATGCTCGTTCGGCCGCACGGGGCAGCACGGTAGGCGAACCCGGACCAGCGTACCCTCGCCGGGCTTCGCGGAGATCTGAATCGTGCCCCCCTGGCCGCGTACCAGCTTCTCGCACAGCGGAAGGCCGAGTCCGGTGCCGGAGTCCTTCGTGGTGAAGAACGGGATGAACACGCGCTCGAGCGTCGCCTCGTCCATCCCCGGGCCGTTGTCTGCCACCGAGATCTCCACGGAGTCTTCGAGCTCGGAATCGGCATCACCGGTCCGCACCGCGACGCGGATCGAGCCTTTTCCGTCGAGCGCCTCGTAGGCGTTCTGAACCACGTTCGTGATCACCCGCTCCAGTTGGTCCGCGTCCGCGGTGATGGGGGGTATTTCTCCTTTGACCTGGACGGCCAGCTCAACCTGCTGATCGGCCTGTTGGCGTGCAACGGCATCGGCGCAGCTCCGCACGAGATCCTCCACATCGTACGTGCGTGCCTCGGGCGTCCAGGGTCGCGCGTAATCGAGGAAGGTCCCGACCACGCGGTCCAGTCGGTTGATCTCCTGCACAATGACGTCATCGAGCTCGGAATCCGTCTCGGTTCCAGGATCCGTCAGAACGGCGAGCGCTCCGCGAATGGTAGCCAGCGGACTGCGGATCTCGTGCGCCAGACCCGCCGCCATCTCCCCCAGGTTGGCCAGGCGATCGCGCCCCCGGATGCTTTCGAAGGTCTTCGACTTCTCGATGCTTGCCGCGATCTGATCGGCAACCGAGCGCAGCAGGCGAACCTCCGTTGTGGAGAAGGGCTCGCGCGGGCTGGCCTCGGAGAGTGTCCAGAAGCCCACGACATCGCGCTTGGCGTGTAACGGGAGCACGAGCTGGGCGTCGAGGTTCCGCATCGTTTGGCACACGCTCGCCAGGCGCTGCCGCTCGGCCTCCGTCCGCGCCTCGCCCAGGGCCTTCTCGAACTCGTCGTAGAGCAGTACGTCCTCGCCCTCGAGGCACTCGATCCAGACGGGGTCGCGGATCAGATTCACCCGGGTGCGTGTCGGCAGGCCGATGCTTCCCGCTTGCTGGAAGCCCAGATGCGGCGGATCCCGCAGAAAGATGGAGGACGAGCGGAGCCGGTGCGTTCGCTCGAGGGTCGCGACCAGATGCTTGAGCAGCTCGTCGAGCGTCAGGACTTGGCTGAGCCGATCTCCCAGGTCGCGCAGAGTTCGTTCGAGCTCCAGCTTGCTGGCCATGAAGTAGCGGTCCATCAGGCTCTGGACACGATCGCGAACCCGGGGGTAGGCGAGCAGAATTGCAAAGGAAGCCACGAAGCTATTGAAGAGGAAGAGATCCAGGCGGGTTCCCACCCAGATGCGAATGGCGGCGAAGGACCCCGCGAGTCCGAGCGCCATGAGCGTGAGCGCCACCGTGTTGCCCATCAGCTGGCGCAGGTCCGCCACGCGCACGCGGGCCAGGTGCAGATAGCCCGCATACAGGAAGAGCAGGGGTGCGAGCGAGCTGGCGACACGCGGCGCCCCGAGCTTCCAACTCGCGGCATCCACGGCGGCGGCGATAACCACGACCACGTGGGCGATCGCGAGGTAACGCAGACGTGTCGCATCCGGGGAGGGGTCGCCCTTCGGGTCGGGACGAAAGCGCAGCAATAGGATCGCGCTGCAGGTCACGCCCACCAACGCCCACGCACCGACCGCGACGCGCAAGACGAGCCGCTCCGCCCCACCCGCCAGCAGCCCTACCGCGAGGGCTGCCGGCCCCAGAATCGCGAGCGGCAGAATCCGCCGTAGCAGCTCGCTGCGGCCCGTCAGGCTGGCCGCAACCGCGGGTGCCAGGGGCCCCAGCAACGCGAGGCCGACTCCGGCGACGGAGGTCGCCCAAGGAGCGCCCAGGCCCTGTGCGCCACGACCCAGGCTGTACAGCCCGAAGGCCAGTGCGAGTGCTGCAAAAAGAAGGGCCGTGTGGTCGCGGCGGCTGAGGAGCACCGCTACCAGGATGACGGTGGCCGCCGCAGCCGCCATGAAGGCGCTCTGGGTCTCCATCGTGACAACGGGAGAGGCGAGGGACACTTGATACTCTCTTCGGGCGGACGCAGAAGCAGCTTAATGACTTCTATTTGATGGGTGGGGGGAGCGGGGCAGACGTGGCGGCAGGAGCGGTTTGACACCGCTTATACGTGCGGCTAATGTCGGGCAAATAGTTGGTTTTCAAGGGAATTTCGTGATAGTCGGGAAATACGCGTGAGTCGGGTGCTCGTCGGTGTATCGGGGGGGATCGCGGCCTATAAGGCCTGCGAGCTCATCCGCGGGCTTCGGACACGGGAACACGAGGTGCGCGTGGCGACCACGCAGAACGCCCTGCGCTTCGTCTCGAGTCTCACGCTCCAGGCGCTTTCGGGCCATGCGGTTCGCTCCGAGCTCTTCTCGCTCAGCCAGGAGTCCGAGATCTCGCACATCGAGCTCGCCGACTGGGCGGACGTGGCCATCGTGGCTCCTGCAACGGCCGGTTTCCTGGCGCGCATCGCACATGGCATGGCGGATGACCTGCTGGCGACGATCTGCCTCGCGCTCCGCGCACCGCTGATCGTCGCGCCGGCGATGAACGTGAACATGTACCGTCACCCCGCGACGCAGGCGAACCTCGACGTGCTCGCGAAACGCGGCGTCCGGATCGTGGGGCCCGACCGGGGCGAGCTGGCCTGCGGCTGGGAGGGCGAGGGCAGGCTGGTGGCGGTCGAGGAACTCCTGGGCGCCGTCGAGCAGGCGCTCGACCCGGGAACTTATCAGGGAGAGGTGGTGCTGGTCACCGCGGGACCGACCGCCGAAGCGGTGGATCCCGTGCGCGTGCTCACGAACCGCTCTTCCGGAAAGATGGGCTTTGCGCTTGCGGAGCAGGCCGCCCGACGTGGCGCGGAGGTCATTCTCGTCGCCGGTCCCGTCGGCCTTCCTACACCCTACGGGGTTCAGCGTATGAACGTGGAGAGCGCGGCGCAGATGCAGCAGGCCGTGATGGATGCGCTCGATCGGGCCACGATCGTCATCATGGCGGCCGCGGTGGCGGACTACCGGGTCGCGGAGCGCGCCCGTGAGAAGATCAAGCGCGAGACGCAGGATGTGCTGACGCTCGAGCTCCTGCGCAACCCCGACATCCTGGCCGAGCTGGTGCCCCGAAAAGGCGGCCGTACAGTCGTGGGCTTCGCCGCCGAGACGGAGCGGGTGCTCGAGAACGCGCGGGCCAAGCTCGAGCGCAAGGGCTGCGACCTGATCGTCGCGAACGACGTGGCGCGCCAGGACACGGGCTTTGACGTGGATCGGAACGCGGTTTGGATCCTGGGTCCCGGCGGCAACGACGTCGTGGAGGTGCCCGCGGCCGCCAAGCAGGAGGTGGCGGCGCGGATCCTGGACCGGATCCGCCAGGTTCGGGACGCATGAGCACGGCTCGGGGCTGGACCCTGGCGCTCGCTCTGCTCGTACTGGCTCCGCTCACTGCATGGGCGAGCACGCTGAACGTGGTGACCGTCTCCGGCGGGATCAACCCCGCCGTCGCCGACTACATCATGAGGGCGATCGCTCAGAGCGAGGGCGAGGGGGCCGAGGCGCTGGTGATCGAGCTGGATACGCCGGGGGGGCTGCTGAGCTCGACCAAGGACATCGTGGGCGCCATTCTGAACGCCCAGGTACCGGTCATTGTGTTCGTGTCGCCGAAAGGTGCTTGGGCCGCTTCCGCCGGCACTTTCATCACGCTCGCGGCGCACGTGGCGGCCATGGCACCCGGTACGAGCATCGGAGCGGCACATCCCGTCTCCCTGATTCCGACCCAGCCCGGGGGCCCCAAGCGCGAAGGCGAGGGCGAGAAAGAGGGCAGCCCGCCGCCGCTGCGTGATTTCGCGGGCGAGAAGATCGAGAAGTTTACCGCGGCTTTCATCGAGTCGATCGCCGAGGCGCGCGACCGCAACGTGGAGTGGGCGGTGGAGGCTGTGCGGGACTCGGTGGCGATTACCCAGTCGGAGGCAGTTGAGAAGAACGTGGTGGATCTCGCCGCGGACGATCTCTCTCATCTGCTCGAGCTCGTGGACGGACGCACCGTCTCGATCGGGCGCGAGGACGTGACCCTGGCCACCAAGGAGGCCTCGATCGTGAGGATCTCGATGAGCCTGGTGGGTCGCTTCTTCGATGTGATGGCGGATCCCCAGATCGCCCTGCTGTTGATCCTGGCGGGGCTGCTCGGGCTCTACGTGGAGTTCACCCAGCCCGGCATGGTCTTCCCGGGGGTCGCGGGGGTGATCTGCCTCATCCTGGCGGGCCTCGCGCTCCAGATCATCCCGTTCAACTGGCTCGGGCTGATGCTGATCCTGGCGGGCCTCGCGCTCCTGGTCGCCGAGATCTTCGTCACGAGCTTCGGATTTCTATTCACGGGCGGAATCGTCTGCCTGGCTGCTGGCGCCTACCTGCTTTTCGATGTTCCGGAGCAATCGGATCTCGTAGTACCCTTCTGGACCGTGATCTTTCCAGCGGTCCTGGGCGTGGCGGTTTTCGCTGCCATCGTGGGTTTCGGAATCTCCCGAGCCCTGTTCCGTCCGCAGTTCGCGGGTGCGGAAGGGCTGATCGGGCAAACCGGCATCGTGGACCGCACCATCCGCAAGCGTGGACGTGTGTTCGTGCGAGGAGACCTCTGGACGGCGGAAGCGGATGAGCGTATTCGGAAGGGGGAGAAGGTCAAGATCGTGGAGGTACACGATCTGGTCGTGCGCGTCGCACGGGATACCGACGCATCGGAGAAATCAAAATGACGATGATTGGGATCTTTGGGCTGGTAGTTCTGGGACTGGCGATCACCGGTTTTCGGGTCCTCAACGAGTACGAGCGGGGCGTTGTGTTCCGCCTGGGACGCTTCGTCTCGGTCAAGCAGGCGGGTCTGAAATGGATCATCCCGTTCGTGGATCGGCTCGTGCGGATCAGCCTGCGCGAGATCGTCATGGACGTGCCTCCACAGGACGTCATCACGAGGGACA
>DAOVBF010000138.1 GCA_030673955.1 Deltaproteobacteria bacterium | reverse complement strand
TGCGGCATCACGGTGATCTGGCGCGCATCGAGCTCGCACCAGAAGAGCTGGCGCGTGCGCTCCATCCGGATCATATCCGACGCATGTCGCTTGCGCTGCACGAGGTCGGATTTCGCTGGGTCAGCCTGGACCTGGATGGCTACCGCACCGGCTCGCTGAACGAGGTCCTGTCCATCCAGCCTCCGCGCACACATTAGTGCCGTGATCGAGGCCGAGGGTGCGCCCTTCGACCAGGGGCGCAAGCAGGGCGCCGCGCTTCGGGCCCAAATCGAAAGCGTGCTCCGCAACGTTCGCGTCCGCTATGGCTGGCTCGAGTGGTACGGGGCGCTGCGACGTGCCCATACCGGGCCGGGTCGTGCGCAGGCGTGCTTTCTTCCTCAGCAGCACGAGAGGCTACAGGGCATCGCGCGCGCGGCCGGCGTCTCCCTGGCGTCATTGGAGCTCTGCGCGGCCCTCCAGCGTGTGGCGGGGGTGGGGAGCTGCAAGGGCGCGCGGCTCGAGGGATCTTTCGAGGTTCCCCCGGAGCTGGAGCCGGTCATGACTCTCCGACGGAGCGTCCCTGACGCCGGCGGCGTCCCGAGTGTCGAGCTCACCGCTGCTCCCTGGGCGGGGTGTCTCGCGGGTGTGAATGCGGAGGGGATCGCGCTCGTGTGCCTCGAGGATCACGGGCGCCGCGAGCCGCCTCTGCGTGTTCTGGCCCAGGATCTGCTCTTCCGCGCGCGTGCCCTTGACCCGGGCGTCGACCACCTGCGGCGTCGGGCGGCCTACGCCGGCGGATCGGGCGTGTTGCTTCTCGTCGACGCGACCGGAGCGGCCCTTCAGGCCGAGCTCAGCTCGGGCCAGCTCCGAGTGCGGGAGGCGTCGAGCCGTGGTGCGCTGGCCCTCGAGCCGACCATCCGTATCGACACCGCCGCGCGCACGCTCGTCTGGCGTGACGCCCCCGGCACCGAGCCCAGAGGCCGGGTCTCGCTCGAGAGCTGAGTCATACCGATGGGAGACCTCTCGCCGCCTGGCTGAACTCTACGCGCGGTACCCGACCCGAAGCACTTCCGCCGTGGGGGTCGGCGTAGTGGCGAACCGGCGGCTGGGGGCAGCTCGGACGGGAGGCCCGTCCGACCAGGATCACTAGCGTTCATGGCGTGCGCTGTGTTACGAGGTAAACGAGGAGCGTAGCTGGCGTGCCACGAGGGAAACGGCTCGACCCCGCCATCTTCAATCTGCCCGTGGAGGAGATGCGTAGGGGGTACTATTCCGACAAGTACTTCGTGCGCGCCCGCGAGGTGCTCGTCGCCGACGGGCACCACCCGCAGGTCTTGATGCAGGTCTTCGGCAAGGCCGACGCCTACCTCGGCGGCGTAGACGAGGCGATCGCGATCCTGAAGCTCTGTTCCTGGGATGACCTCACCGTGCACGCCCTTTATGACGGGGAGGAGGTCAAGCCCTGGGAGACGCTGATGACGATCGAAGGGCCGTACGACGCGTTTGCGCACCTCGAGACGCTTTACCTCGGGGTGCTCGCGCACAGGACACGGGTCATGACCAACACCCGTTGGGTGGTGGACGCCGCAAAGCCCAAGGATGTGCTCTTTTTTCCAGCGCGACACGACCACTGGACGCTGCAGAGCGGCGACGGCTATGCGGCGCAGGTCGCCGGCGCGATCGGCGTTTCGACCGATGCTCAGGCGTCGTGGTGGCGAGGCGAGGGGATCGGCACCGTGCCGCACGGGCTCATCGCGGCATACGGCGGTGACACGGTACTGGCCACGAGGAAGTTCGCCGAGTATATGCCGGACCACGTGAAGCTGATCAGCCTCGTGGACTTCGATAACGACAGCGTAGGTGCCAGTCTCGGGGTCGCGCGCGCCCTCGGCGAACGCCTTTACGGGGTTCGCCTCGACACCTCGGAGACACTCGTCGACAAGTCGATCATCCCGGAGGCCGGTCGGCCGGCGCCCACGGGCGTCACCGCCCAGCTCGTCCGGAACGTCCGGCGAGCGCTCGATGCGGAAGGATTCCGCCACGTGAAGATCATCGTCTCGGGTGGATTCACCGTCGAGAAGATTCGGGTTTTCGAGGGGGAGGGCGTGCCGGTGGACGGGTACGGCGTGGGGTCCTCACTCTATCGTGGACGCTTCGACTTCACAGCCGACGTGGTGATGGTCGAAGGGCGGCCGTGCGCGAAGGTCGGGCGGGAGTACCGGCCGAACCCTCGCCTCGAGCGGGTAGAATAACCGGACACGCGGCGCGTGCTTTACCGGAAAGCGGCGATCGGAGATAATGTCTCGAAGGAGACGCCGGCATGGCTGGCCGGATTTTCTGGGATGTCGATACGCAGTACGACTTCGTTCGCGCGGACGGAAAGCTCTACGTTCCCGGCGCGGAGCAGCTGATCCCCAGCTTCAAGAGGCTCAACGAGTACGCGCATACGCATGGGATACGTGTGATCGCTAGCGCGGACGACCATGTTCCAGAAGACGCAGAGATTTCCGATGCCCCCGACTTCGACAAGACCTATCCGCCGCACTGCCTGCGGGGCACGCCGGGCCAGGAGAAGATCCCCGAGACCGCGCTACGCGATCCCTTGCTGATCGAGCCCGTAGCGATCGACCGAGCTGAGCTCGAGCGGCGCGTGCGGGAGCACCGGGGCGATATTCTCTTCCACAAGCACTGGTTCGACGTCTTCACCAACCCGAACGTAGAGCCCGTGCTGGAGGAGCTCGACCCCGATGAGATCGTGGTCTACGGCGTGGCGCTCGACGTGTGCAACCGCTACGTGATCGAGGGTCTCCTCGAGCGGCGGCCGAAGACGACACTCCGCCTGGTGACTGACGCGGCTCTGCCCATCGTTGCCGCGAGAGGCCAGGCGCTGCTCGAGCGCTGGCAGAAGTACGGAGTCGAGTTGATTCGTACCGGCGAAGCGCTGAGAGGGGGGGCCTCGTGACGCAAGTCCTGTTCCGCAATTGCGCCTTGCTCGACACGGCGGCAGGCGAAGTCAGGCCCGGGCATCACGTTCTGGTCGAAGCGGATCGAATCCAGGAGGTGAGCGACAGGCCGATCCAGGCAGCGAGCGCACAGGTGGTCGACGTGGGCGGCCGCACGCTAATGCCTGGCCTCATCGACGCGCACGTTCACGCTACGATCACGACGATGGATCTCGCGGCGCTGGAACGGCGGCCCATCAGTCTGATCGCGCACGAGGCGCGGCTCATCCTCGAGAGGATGCTCAGGCGCGGCTTCACGACCGTGCGCGACGCGGGGGGGGCGGACTACGGACTGGCCCAGGCGGTCGAACGAGGATTGATCCAGGGTCCACGGATCTTCTACTCCGGTCGCGTGTTGAGCCAGACCGGCGGCCACGGTGACTTTTACCCGCGGGAGGACGTGCCACGGCTCTGCGCCTGCCAGATCCAGTCGTCGTTCTTCTCGCACGTGGCCGACGGCGTGGCGGCGGTGCGGAAGGCGGCGCGCGAGGAGCTCCGGCGGGGGGCAACGCAGGTCAAGATCATGGCTTCGGGCGGTGTTTCTTCGCCGATGGACCCGGTCTGGAATGTCCAGTATTCCCTGGAGGAGATGCGCGCCATCGTCGAGGAAGCAGAGGGCTGGCGTACCTATGCCATGGCGCACGCTTACACGCCCGAGGCGATCGGGCGCGCGCTAAGCGCCGGCGTTCGGACCATCGAGCACGGCAACCTGCTCGACCGGGCAACCGCGGAGCGGATCGCGGAGAAGAATGCCTACCTGGTCCCGACGCTCGTGATCTACTACGCGAGCGATGAGTTCGGCCGCGCGCTCGGTTTTCCCGAGGTGAGCCTCGCCAAACTGCAGGATGTGCTGAAGGTGGGTCTGGAGTCGGTCGAAATCTGCAAGCAGGCGGGCGTGAGAATGGGGTTCGGGACCGACCTCCTCGGTGAACTGCACGACCACGAGAGCCGGGAGTTCGAGATCCGGGCGCAGGTTCTTGCGCCCATGGAGATCATCCAGAGCGCAACGGTGGTGAATGCGGAGATCTTGAACCGCAGCGGGGAACTCGGGGTGATCGCGCCGGGCGCACTCGCGGACCTCCTCGTCGTGGACGGGAATCCGGTCGAGGATTTGAAGCTTCTTCAGGATCAGGGTGCGCATCTGCCCGTCATCATGAAGGGCGGTCTCTTCATCGAGAACCGGCTGGCATAGCCCACCCAACCGGGCGGCGGCATCAGGTTTCGAGTATTTCGTCCAGGAACTCGGCCGCGACTCGGACGAACTCTTCGGGCTTGTCGCCGGCGACTGAGTGACCCGCGCCCGGGATGCTCACGAGACGCACGTTTTTCACGGCTCTTGCAAACTTTTCTGCCATGGCGCGCGGGAGCACCGGGCTCGCCCCGCCGTGCACCAGGAGCGTCGGGCAGCGCAGCCCACGCGCGACATCCCAGAGCTCCTCCCGACCTCGGGCCACGCCGCCAAAGCGGGCCTCGCGAAAACGTGCGTCGAACTGCTTGGCGAGCTTGCCCTCGCTCGTCCTTTGCAGGGATACCGCGAGGCGTTCACGGATCCGCTCCTTGGAGCGGTACGGATAGTACTTATACGTGTGGTCGACCCAGGCATCGAGGCTGTCCATCTCGTAGG
>DAOVBF010000218.1 GCA_030673955.1 Deltaproteobacteria bacterium | reverse complement strand
ACATAGCCGGCCTGGTTGAGATAGTCCGCGGTGGTGGGAACGCTGTCCTCCAGATAAATACGGAAGGGCCGGGGGATGATCCCTGCCTGGTGTGGCTACAGCCCGGTCAGGAAGGAGGCACGGGATGGGTAGCACAACGGGCTCGCTGTATAGAGAGTATCGAGACGAGCCCCCTCGGTCGCCATCTTGTCGAGGTTCGGGGTGCGCACGACTTCGTTTCCATAGCAGCCAACGGCATCCCAGCGCTGATCATCTGTCAGGATGAAGAGAATGTTTGGCTTGGTCTGAGCCTCAGTTTTCTTACCAACTGATCCGGGTCCGCAATCGATGAGAAAAGAGCACAAAGAGGCGATAAGGAGACACGTTACGCGAAAAGATCTGCACTCGCTCCCCACCACAGAGTCTATATTAGCCCCCTTTCGGGATTCGCACCCGCGTTCACCGAGGAAGATCCTCCGAAAGCGTAGGATCAGAAAGCTCCTTTAGATTCGATCGCCTCCCCTCCCTACACAAAGCTGTCCCACTCGCCGCACTGCGGGCAGCGCCAGTGGAGCTCGGCGTCCTGTGCACCGCAGCTGTTGCAGCGCAGCCGTTGACGTTCAAGGGGCAGGCGGTCGAGAAGCTCCTCGAACGCTTTGATGGCTTCGAAGTCGCGCTTCTCATGCAGGAGCATACGGCCGATCTCGGCATAGCCGGGCAGGAACCCGGGCACGCGATCCAGTAGCCGGCGCAGGCTGGCAAGGCCCTCGTCGACGCGGCCCTGGCGCACGATCGCGCGGGCCAGCCAGATCGAGGCTTCCTGGTCGTCGGGCTCCTTCTCCAGACGCTTCTGCAGCAACGCTTCGACGCCGGGGAGGTCCTCGAGTGCAACGTAGCCCTCCCAGAGCCTCGGGTACAGCAGGCCCCCGATCGCCGGGTGCAGCGGCAGCGCGCGGCGCCAGAGACCGATCGCCTTGCGGATCTTTCTGTCGCGGAACTTCTGGTCGCCGAGCGCGACATAAGCCTCGGCGCAGCGACGGTCCTGGCCGAAGGCGCGTCGAAACGCCTTGCGCGCCTCGGCTTCCTTCCCGGCCTTGGCGCGCTCGCGCCCGAGGCCGGTCCACAGGTGAGCCAGGATCTGTCGGGTGGCGGGGTCGGCCCTGCCGATGCGACGACGGATGCGGATCGCGTCTTCCCAGTCGCCGCTCTCGACCCGGATTCGCTCGAGTTCGCGCAGCGCCTGCTGGTTGTGAGGATCCACTTCGAGCAGCTCTTCGAATGATGCAGCCGCGCGGCGCAGGAAGCCGCCGGCTCGGAAGTCGAGGGCCAGGCCCAGCAGCGCCTCGCGACGCAGCGCCGGGTCGAGGTCCTTGCGCAAGAGCAGGTTCTGGTGAATCTGAATCGCCCGGCCGATCTCGCCGCGCGCGCGATAGAGGTTGGCCAGTGCCAGGTACACGTCGGAGGAGGAGGAGTCCAGGCGCGCGGCCTCCGCCAGCGCGCTCTCGGCGGCAACCAGGTCCCCCGCCAGGACGAGATGAAGCGCGCGGCGCATATGCGCTGCGGTGGGACGGTCCGGCTCGGACCGCGCGGGGCCGCGATGGAACCAGCGCACCGGTGTTACCCGTCTCGCGCCGATGCTTCCTCTTCCTCCTCGAGCGGTAAGGTGCGCAGGCCGTGGATCTCCTGCTCGAGACGCGTGATGCGCCGGCTTTGGCGCCGGAGGTTGAGTCGCAAACGGAGCATAGGCCACGCGCACGCGACGCCCGTCACGACCGCCCCCAGCACGGCCGCTCCCAAAAGCGCCAGCCAGAGCGGAACGCCATCGAACACGGTGAAGAGGAGATTGATAGGCACGCGGTCCGAGTTGCCGTGAGCCAGGAACGCGGCGTAAGCCACCACACCGATCAGCACGAGGATAGAGAGCAAGGCCTTCATGATGCGGGGAGCTCCTGGAACTTCGGCGCCAGCTCCTCGAAGACGGAATCCAGATGTTTCGGGATCACCCTCGTTTCTCCGATCACCGCCATGAAGTTCGTATCATCCCTCCAGCGTGGCACCACGTGGAAGTGGAGATGCTCGGGAAAGCCCGCACCCGCGGCGGTGCCGATGTTGGCCCCGATGTTCAAGCCGTTGCAGCGAAAGGTGCCCTCCAAGATCCGCGCGCCGTCCGCGATACGTCCGATCAAATCCGAATGTACCTCGGGCTCGAGCTCCTCGAACTGTGCGCAGTGGGCATAGGGGGCAACCATGAGGTGGCCCACGGCATAGGGATAACGATTGAGCAGTACGAACACATGCCGGCTGCGGTGAAGGATCAAGCGCTCGCGGTCGGGGCACGCGGAGGGTGGCTCACAAAAGATGCACACCCCGGACTTCTCGCTCTCGAGATACTCCATCCGCCAAGGCGCCCAGAGGGGCGGCCGCCTCGTCACCTCAAACGCTCTCCGCTGATCCGGCTCCGCTGTGCCCGCCGATGCCCGCCGCCTCCGACGGCTTGGGCGTCGCGGTCTCGCGCTTGGCGCGCTCCGTGGAGTCGATGCGCTCCTTGAGTTCCTTCCCAACCTTGAAGAAGGGGGTGCGCTTGGCGGGAATCTTCACCTCCTCGCCGGTCTTGGGATTCCGGCCTTCTCTCGCCTCGCGAACCTTGACCTGAAAACTTCCGAACCCGCGGATCTCGATCCTGTCCGACCGCCGGAGTGCTTCAGTCATGCTGTCGAAGATCGTGTTAACGACGATCTCCGTGTCCTTCTTCGAGATATGCGGTAACCGCGCCGCGACTCTCTCGATCAGGTCACTCTTTGTCATGCCGAGACTCCCCCCTTTTCTTTCATGCGCTCGGAGCTCTTGGTTACTCCTGTGATTCGCTCTCGTCGGCTGCGGTGTCCTCAGCCGCGCTCTCCTCCGACTCCCGCCCCACGCGGTCCAGAAGCTCGCGGGGCAGGAGATCCCCAAGTGTCGCCGTCTGCGACCGCGCCTGTGCGGCCGCACGCTGGATGGCTTCTCGCTCCTCTTTCGCCTCGATCGCTCGGATCGACAGAGCGATCTTCTGCTCCGCGGCGTCGACCCGCACGACCATGGCTTCAACGCTATCCCCCGGCTTGATGACGTCCTTGATGTTGTCGACGTCCTTCCCCACCTCTGAGGCGAAAATCAGGCCCTCGATCCCCTCTTCGATTTCGACGAAACAGCCGAAGTCGGCGATCGTGGTGACCTTGCCCTCGATCTTCGTGCCGACGGGGTAGCGGTCGGGGATGTCCTCCCACGGATTCCGCTCGAGCTGCTTAACGCCGAGCGAGAATTTCTCGTTCTCCCGATCCACCTTCAGCACCACCGTCTCGATTTCGTCGCCCTTCTTGAAGAGCTCCCTGGGATCGCGGATCCTTTGCGTCCACGAGATGTCGGAGACGTGGATGAGCCCGTCGATACCGTCTTCGATGCCCACGAAGACACCGAAGTTCGTCACGTTGCGAACGAGGCCCTTGACGCGAGCCCCCGGCGGGTAGCGCTCCTCGAGGAGGCTCCACGGGTTCGGCTCAACCTGCTTCATACCAAGTGAGATCTTGCGGCTCTCCTCGCTCACGTCGAGCACGAGCACCTC
>DAOVBF010000154.1 GCA_030673955.1 Deltaproteobacteria bacterium | reverse complement strand
CTGGCCCTCGGCGTTCGCGAGAAAAACGCAGCCCACCTCGAAGAGTCGCACGCGGTCGACCTGCCGGGAGAGATTCCTGCGCGTGGCCCTCAACAGGGACGGAACCAGACTCGTGCAGAGCTGCGACTCCTCCTCCACGATCGGGTTCAGGATCCGCACGCTGCGTCGGCGCCGGTCGTCCTCGGCGAGCCGCAACGCATCGTGGTCGGAAGCCGAGCTGCCGGGGAAGGTCCGCGTCTCCAGTAATCCCGAGGCACGCAGGCTATCCCGCGCGCGGTCCGCGAGCAGATAGCTGCGCGGCCGTGTCGCGCTACTGAGCTCCCCGTAGGGAAGCGTCGTCGGGATTCGATCGTACCCGTAGATGCGCGCCACCTCCTCGATCACGTCCGCGGGAATCTGGAGATCGTTGCGATAGCTGGGGATGGCACAACGCAGACGGCCCTCTGCATCGAGCGCAGCGCGAATGTCGAGACGGCCCAGGAGCGCGACCTCCTCTTCCGTGGAGAGCGACGTCCCGAGCAAGCGGTTCACGCGCGCGGGATCGAGCACGATCTCCTCGGTCGCCGGAAACGGCACCCCTCGCGCCTCCACCCGCTCCCGCGAGACCGTTCCACCCGCCAGCTCGGCAATCAGCCGCGCCGCACGATCTGCCCCGCGCCCGATCCCGTTGCGATCGACGCCGCGTTCGAAGCGATAGGAGGACTCGCTGTGCAGGCCGAGCCGACGCGCCGTCCGTCGCACCCGCGACGGGTTGAAATGGGCGCTCTCGATCAGGATGTCCGTGGTGCGATCCCGGACCTCCGTCTCGGCCCCACCCATCACGCCCGCGATCGCCACCGCCCGCTCCGCGTCGGCGATGACCACGTCGTCGGGCACCAGCGCACGCCTCTGCCCGTCCAGCGTGAGGATCTTCTCCCCGGCCTCGGCGCAGCGAACCCGGATCAGGCTCCCGCGCAGCGCACGCAGATCGAACGCGTGAAGCGGCTGGCCGAGCTCGAGCAGGATCAAATTCGTGACATCCACCACGGCGTTGATCGGGCGCATGCCCGCCGCCTCCAGCTTCTCGCAAAGCCACGCCGGAGACGGACCCAGCCGAACGCCCCGGATCACCCGCGCCACATAGCTGTAACAGCCCGTGTCGGGGTCGATCTCGACGCGGATGTCCTCGGAGGCCGCGCGGTCTCCCTCCGGCGGCTCGCACTCGGGCACCCGCACGCTTCCCCCGAAATGCGCCCGCACCTCCCGCGCGATGCCGAGCAGACACGCCCAGTCGCCCCGGTTCGGCGTGATCTCGAACTCGAACACCGTCTGGCCCGCGGGCAGCACCGTCGAGAGCGGCACGCCGACGGGCGTCTCGGGATCAAGCACGAGGATGCCGGTGTGCTCATCGCCCAAGCCGAGCTCCTGCGGCGAGCAGATCATGCCTTCCGATACGACGCCCCGGATTTTCGACCGCTTGAGCCGCGTCCCATCGGGCAGCACCGTGCCCGGGCTCGCCACCGCCACCTTCTGGTTCGACTCGACGTTCGGCGCGCCACACACAATCGCGACGGGCTTGCCCTCGCCCAGATCCACGTGGCAGAGCGACAGCCGATCCGCCTTCGGGTGCGGCTTGCGTTCGAGAACGTGGCCCACCCGAAGCGCCGAGAGGTCGGGCCCGCTGCGCTCCACCCCCTCGATTTCGAGACCCCCGAGCGTGAGTCGCTCCTCCAGCTCCTGCTGCGAAGCGGGCAGCTCGATCCACTCCGAGAGCCAGCCGAGCGGGACCCGCATTAGATCTGCTCCAGCACCCGCACGTCCCCATCGAAGAGGAGGTGGATATGTGGAATTCCGAAACGCAGCATCGCGGTGCGGTCAATCCCCATCCCGAAGGCGAAGCCCTGGTAGCGCTCGGAATCGATTCCGCAATTCTCCAGCACCCGCGGATGGATCATCCCGCAGCCGCCCCACTCGAGCCAGCCACCCTGCCACGAGAAGTCCATCTCCGCCGAAGGCTCGGTGAACGGAAAGAAGTGCGCCCGGAAACGTACCTGGACCTCGGGCCCCATCAGATGACGCGCAAACGCGTAGAGTACGCCCTTGAGATCACCGAAGGTCACGCGCTCATCGACGAGAAAGCCCTCGATTTGGTGGAACATGGGGTAATGGGTCGCATCGTTGTCGTGCCGGTAGACGCGGCCCAGGGCGATGAAGCGAAACGGCGGCTGGCGCCCCGTCATGGCGCGGATCTGCACCGGCGATGTATGCGTGCGCAGGACGTGTCCGCCTTCCACGAAAAAAGTGTCCTGCAGGTCCCGCGAGGGATGATCCGCGGGAAAATTCAGGGCCTCAAAGTTATTGTACTCGGTCTCGACCTCGGGACCCAGCTCGATCGAGAAGCCCAGGCTCGAGAAGAACTCCGTCATCTCGCGCTCGATCAGCGTCACCGGATGCAGATGACCGCGGGGCGGCGCGACACCCGGCAGGGTCACATCCAGCCCATACCGATCGAGCGCGTGACTCTGCGCTTGCTCTTCGAGCGCGCGGCGGCGCTCCTGGAACCATGCTTCGATCCTTTGCTTGCTCGTGTTGACCGCCTGGCCGACACGGACCCGCTCGGTCGCATCCAGCTCACCGATCCGGCGCAGCAGGCTCGAGAGTGACCCCTTGCGACCGAGGAAGCGAGCCCGCGCCTCGGTCAGCGCCTGCGTGTTCCCGGCGGCCTCGAGGACAGCGCGCGCTTCGCGCTCCAGCTTCCCCAGGTTCTCGAACTCCGTCGACATTCAGGGCTTCACTACTCAGGCCGCCTGAGACTTCGCGAGCTCCGCGAGTTCTGAAAACGCCTTCGGATGGGAGACCGCGAGCTCGGCGAGAATCTTCCGGTCGACCTCCACCCCCGCCCGCTTCAAGCCATTCATGAGTCGGCTGTAGGAGAGACCGTGCTGGCGCGCAGCCGCATTGATCCGTACGACCCACAGCCGGTGGAACTGGCGCTTGCGCTGGCGGCGATCGCGGTACGCGTACTTGAGGCTCCGCTCAAGCGCGGTCCGAGCCGGGCGAATGAGTTTTCCGCGCGCGCCGCGGAAGCCCGAGGCTTGCTTCAAGATCCGTCGATGCCGACGATGCCTCGTCAATCCTCGTTTGATCCTCATTCTGCGACCCCTTCTTGTTTGTTCCGCCCCGCCTCGAGCGTTAGACGTTAGAGATAAGGAATTTGCTTGCGCACCTTTGCCTCGTCGCTCGGATGCACCAGCGTCTTCTGGCGGAGCTGCCGCTTTCGCTTTCGCGTCATCTTGGTCAGGATGTGCCGCCGGAACGCTTTCGCCCGACGAATCCGACCGCTCCCCGTCACCTTGAAGCGCTTTGCAGCACCCCGTCGTGTTTTAATCTTCGGCACCCTTTGTCTCCTCCGAACCCTGTGCTGCCTTCGCCTCCGCTGCTCGCTCCCGGGCCTTGAGCTTCTCGATCACCGGGCGGTTCGGCGCCAGTGTGAAACTCAAGATTCTTCCTTCCATCCGCGCCGTCGACTCCGGCACCGCGACGTCTCCGAGGCATTCCTTCAGGCGCTCGAGCAGGTCGCGTCCTGCCTGGGTGTGCACGATCTCCCTCCCCCGAAACATCACCGTACACCGCACCTTATCACCACCGAAGAGAAACTTTCGCGCATTCCTCACCTTGAAGTCGAAATCGTGATCGCTGATCTGTGGGCGTAGCTTGATCTCCTTGAGATGACTCTGATGCTGGGACTTCTTGGCAGACGCCGCCTTCTTCTTGAGCTCGTACTTGTACCGCCCGTAGTCCATGATCTTGCAGACGGGCGGATCGGCGGTCGGCGCGATCTCGACCAGATCCAGGCCTACGCGGCCAGCGATGTCGCGCGCGGTTTCGGTAGCC
The DNA here is from genome assembly GCA_030673955.1 of Deltaproteobacteria bacterium. Taxonomy (GTDB): domain Bacteria; phylum Myxococcota_A; class UBA9160; order SZUA-336; family SZUA-336; genus SMWZ01. The sequence continues at coordinate 462 of DAOVBF010000154.1, read as the reverse complement.
ATGACCCCGAGCTGCTGGCCATCTTCGTTAACGACCCGGACCTCCGGGACCCGGATGGCTCTGTTTACCTTGATTTTGTCTTCTTCCGGTCGTGCGTCTCTCCAACGGCGCCTACGAAATCCCACGCGTTCGTATCTCCTCCTCTATCGTGCTGCGGAACTCATCCACTCCCACCGTCTGCTGGCCCTTCCGATGTCGGCGCCGAACGCTGACGGTGCTCTCCGCTTGCTCCCGGTCTCCCACGACCAGGATGTAGGGTATCTTCTGGGTCTCCGCGCTGCGGACTCGATAGCCGAGCGTCTCGTTCCGATCGTCCAGCTCGGCTCGCACGCCTCCTGCCTGTAGCGCGTCCAGGACCTTGCGCGCGAACTCCTCGTGCCGGTCCGCGACGGGAAGGACTCTGGCCTGGACCGGCGCCAGCCAGAGCGGGAAGTCACCCGAGGTGTGCTCGATATAGATGGC
>DAOVBF010000150.1 GCA_030673955.1 Deltaproteobacteria bacterium | reverse complement strand
CCTTGTCGCGCATCTCCATGAACTCGACCCCGAACGTGCCGCAGTAGGTCTGGCGCAGGCTGGCGATGAGCTCGCGCGGCGTGGCGTCACGCAGGCCGAGGTAGCCCCCGCAGCTCCCCGGCGTGTCCATGTGTTGCTCTGCCAGGCCGAACTCGCGCGGATCCAGCAGGGGATGGGAGCGCTCTCCACGACCCAGGGGATCGAGATCCGCTATGAGGTGCCCGTGGCTGCGGTAGGCGTTCACGAGCCCGAAGATGCCGGTCGCCGGTGCCGCACCGGGCCGGGGCGTCGCAGTGGGGCGGGGTGCCGCAACGGGGTGGGGCCGGAGCGCGGGGCGGGGCCGGAGCGCGGGCCGGGGAGTGGCTGCGACCGCCACGGCGGCGCGCCCTTTTCTTGGCCCCCCGTTCCCTCCGGTGAGCCGATCGAAGAATCGAATCCAGGCCTCGGGGACCGATTCGTGGCCCGCGAGGTAATCCTCGAACAGGGCCTCCACGAAGGCACCGTTCTCACCGCTCATCACAGTGGCCAGCTCACTTGCGGAAAGGCCACCCCACATCGCGCCTGGGGTATCGCTCAAAGCTCTAGAGCTCCTCTACCGAGAAGTACGTAGCTCGGACGGACAGAGTAACGCCTGCTCGACGAGCGGCCCTCCCGAGACCGAGCGCTTCCCGCGGGCAGGCGGCGTGGTGACTCCGTGTATCGACCCCATGCCACCTGAAGGGGAGCCTATGCACGGGGCCCGCTTCCGCAAGGGCTGCCGGCCTCGGGCGGAGGGTTAACTGACGGCTGGGACGCACTCCGCTAGGATGCGCTGCCATGCGATTCAGGGCGCTGCCGGGCTTCCGCGACTTCTACCCCGAGCAGATGGCGGTCCGCCGCACGATCGAGGCGGTGTGGCATCAGGCCTCCAGGCGGGCGGGCTTCCAGGAGTTCGACGGCCCCGTGCTCGAGTCCCTGGAGCTGTTCACCTCCAAGTCGGGCCCGGAGATCGAGACCCAGCTCTACGCGTTTTCCGACAAGGGCGAGCGGAGGGTTGCCCTGCGGCCCGAGATGACTCCAACCCTGGCCCGCATGGTGGGCGCGCGGGCGGGAGGCCTGCCCAAGCCTATTAAGTGGTACTGCGTTCCGCAGTTCTTCCGCTACGAGAGGCCTCAGCGAGGACGCGGCCGGGAGTTCTTGCAGTGGAACGTGGATGTGATCGGCGCCTCCGAGCCGGCGGCCGACGCCGAGGTCATGGCCGTGGCGATCGACGCCCTGCGCATGCTGGGCCTGGGCGAGCAGGACGTCGTGATGCGTGTGAACGATCGGCGCTTCCTGAGACGCATGCTGCAGTCCATCGACGTGGAAGAGCGGGAGGAGCCCGAGGTTCTGGGAATCATCGACAAGCTCGCGCGGGACCCGGCCGCGGCGAAGCGATTGGAGGAGCGACTGGGCGAGAAGCGTGCGCGGGAGATCCTGGGCTGGTGCGAGCGCATGCCGCTCGGGCGGGCCGAGGAGCTCGAGAGCGTCCTGGAGGCGTGTCGTGACTACGGCGTCGAGGCGTACCTCGAGCCCGACTTCAAGACCGTGCGGGGGCTCGCGTATTACACGGGTCCGGTCTGGGAGATCTTCGATCGTGGTACCCAGCTGCGGGCGATAGCTGGGGGCGGGCGCTACGACGAGCTCATCGCGGCGTTCGGCGGCCCGGACCTGCCCGCCCTCGGGTTCGGGATGGGAGATGTCGTGTTGCGCGAGCTCCTGCAGGAGAAGGGGCTCGAGCCCGAGGCACCGCCCCGCGTGGAGGTCTTCGTCGTCCCGATTGGACCCGAGATGCTCGGACCTGCACGCCAGGTCCTGGCGCGGCTTCGCGAGCGCGGGGTGTCAGCGGATGCGCCCTACGGCGGCACGAAGGTGGGCAAGGCCCTCAAGGCCGCCGACCTGATCGGGGCGCGTCGCGCGGTTCTGGTGGGACCGGAGGAGTGGGCGGAGGGCGCCGTCCGCGTGAAGGACCTGGCCTCCGGCCAGGAGCAAAGCGTTCGCTTGGAGGATCTCGAATGAGCTGGACTCCACAGCTTGTGGGGCTATGCCTGTGTGTCGGCCTCACGAGCGGCTGCATCTACAGCCGCCACCAAACCCATACAGGGCGCTCCGCCACCGAGCAGCTCCTGCTGACGCAGTCGATCGAGCGTGCTGTCGCCCGGCTGGAGCTCCCGGAGGTGGACGGCCGGGACGTGGCCGTCGAGACGGTTTCCCTGGCCCCCGACGAGGCGCGCTACATTCAGGCGGAGGTCGAAGCCCGCCTGCGCCAGGCCGGCGGGCATGTGGTGTCACCCGCGGAGGCGGAGATCGTCGTCGTGATCCTGGTGTCGGTCAGCGGAACGGCGGCGCGCGAGCTCTTCTTCGGGGTGCCACCGATACCCCTGCCGAACGGCGCCACGCTGGGGATTCCGTTCCTGCGCGTGCTCAAGCAGCGAGGCTACACGCGGCTGCGCCTGATGGCCCGCGACTCAACGGGCGCGCACGTTTTGGAGACCCCACCCGTGATGGAACGCGGCAGCTTCGAGATCTACGCATTCCTGTTTCTAGCCGTACGCCGCAACACCATTTACCCGGGCGAGGGTTTCGACATCGCCATCGACTAAAGGCTGTCGCTACTTCGTGGCCTTCGGGGGTGGGTCGACCGCCATGCCCATGCTGTGGAAGCCCTTGTCCACGTAGAGCGTGGTGCCCGTGATGCCCGATCCGAGGGGGCTCGCGAGGAAGGCGGCCGCAGCGCCGACCTCCTCGGCGTGGATCGACTCGGGCAGGGGCGAGTTCCGGCGCGCGTAATCGATCATGGCCCCGATGAAGCCGACGGCCGACGCAGCGCGCGAGGCCCAGGGACCCGCCGAGATGCAATTGACGCGCGCGCCGAACCGGCGCCCGACCTCGTACGCCAGCACGCGCGTGTCGGACTCGAGGGCCGCCTTGGCCGCCGACATTCCGCCCCCGTAGCCGGGAATCACGCGCTCGGAGGCCAGATAGGTGAGACAAAGGAAGGAGCCGCCCGGCCGCAGCAGCGGCCCGAAGCGCTGCACGAGCGAGACGAACGAATAGGCGCTGGCGCTGAGCGCGCCCAGGTAACCTTGCCGGCTCGTCTCGAGGAGCGGCTTCGCCACCTCCGGGCCGTTCGCGATGCTGTGCACGACGATGTCCAGCGGCTGCTTCCCGAAATCTGCTATGAGCTGGTTCGCGACCCCTTGGATGGTGAAGTCGGCGTGCGGCTTGTAGCGTCGGTTCTCGCGCACCTCGGCTGGGGTCGCCTCGAGCGTGTCGTACTCGACGTCGAGGGCATAGATGCGCTCGAACTCGAGCTCCCCTCCACCCGCCAGACGCAGGGCCTCCCGGATCTTCCCGCGCTCGAGCAGCTTGGTGAAGATGCCGTAGGCGGGGGGCCAGGTGCCCACGCAAAGGCTCGCGCCGGCCTCGGCCAGCTTCTTGGCGATCGCGAATCCGAATCCCGCCTCGTCCGCCACGCCCGCGACGAAGGCTCGCTTCCCGGACAGATCGACGGCCAGCATGCGCGTAGGGAACCACGGGAGCCCACCCCCCGCAAGGCCCCGGACATGTATGATACGCCTCCATAGCTCGGTGAACCCCGACGCGGTCTTAGCAGGAGGTGAAATGGCACGGCGCGAACAGATCCAGTTGAGCGAGGAAGAGGTCAGGAGCTTCGTAGGATCCAAGAAGACGATCATCCTCACTACGAACGGGCCCCGCGGCTTCCCGCACACGATGCCCATGTGGTTTGTGCAGGAGGATGACGGAACGATACGGATCACCACCTACAGGGCGAGCCAGAAGGTCAAGAACATCCAACGCGACCCGCGCGTGAGCCTGCTGGTCGAGTCGGGCTTGGACTACGCTGAGCTCAAGGGCGTGCTGATGTATGGGCACGCCGAGCTCATCGACGACCCCGAGGCGGTGATCGAGACGTTCATCATCGCGTCCGGCCAGCGCGACAGCGAGGAGGTCCGAGCCTCGATGAAGAAGACGGCGACCAAGCGGGTCGTGATCCGCGTGAAGCCGGAGCGTATCGTCTCCTGGGACCACGCCAAGCTCGGCGGGGCATACTAGAGCACCCGAAAATTACAGTATTTGTGTAATTGTTAACAAATACTGTAATTCTGCCCTGGTTTTGTCGGATTTGGGGCCCTTCATCCATTATTTTACTTGACATTGCGTGAAGGACCGGGCTAGCGTCTTTGAGTATGACATGGGATGGCCTGAACGACCGAGTCGCAGCTGCGACGAAGCCGATGATGGCGAAGCCAACGGACGCTGCGGCGTCCCGTCAGGCCAGGGCACCGTAGATCAATCGCATCTACACTCCTCGAGGCCCCCGGAT
>DAOVBF010000292.1 GCA_030673955.1 Deltaproteobacteria bacterium | reverse complement strand
GTGGCCGAGATCTGCCGGCGCTTCGGCTATCGATGTGTCCAGGTCCCGGATCAAGGCTGGGAGCATCCGCTGAATGTGATGCGCCGAGCCCTGGCTGCAGAATCCATCTGGGGCCTGGCGGTGGACGGACCTCGCGGCCCCTACCACCGGGTGAAGCGGGGAGTCTTCAAGCTGGCCTCGGAGCTGGGCTACGCCATTGTGCCTGCGTCCGTGGTATCGAGACAAAAGCGCGTCTTGGCTCACCGCTGGGACCGCATGGAGATCCCGCGCTTCTTTGCCGACGTCTATTTGATGCTGGGGGAGCCGCTGGAGGTTCCGTCCGGTCTTGCCCCCGACGAGCTCAGAATCTGGGCGAGCCGACTGCGCGAACGCCTCGAGGATCTCGAGCAACAAGGCGAGCTCAGGGCGAGACGGACCCTACAGACTGACCCATGCTCTCCAAGGGCCTCCCATGAACAGGGCTCGTAGGCAACCCGACGGGGTGAGCACAGCGTGAATGCCACTGAGCACGAGCCCGTCTGGCATGCCGAGCCGGTCGAAGCCGCGGTTACGAGGCTCGGCACGGACACGCACTCTGGACTGCGCGCCGAAGAGGCCGCCCGTCGCCTGGAAGCCTGCGGGCCCAACACGCTCGAGGTGACGGAGAAGAGGCGCTGGTACACCGTGCTGGCCCGCCAGTTCTTCGACGTGCTGATCGCGATCCTCATGCTGGCGGCGGTGATCTCGCTCGCTGTGGGTGAGGTCGTGGATGCCGTGACGATTCTGTTGATCCTGCTCTTCAACGGCGCGCTCGGCTTCGCGCAGGAGTGGCGGGCGGAGCGCGCGCTCGAGGCGCTGCGGCAAATGCTTTCGCTCCATTGCACCGTGATACGCGACGGTGTGAGAAGCAGCTTGGACGCAGCCATGCTGGTGCCCGGGGACGTGGTTCTGCTCGAGATCGGGAATCGCGTTCCAGCCGACCTGCGCCTGAGCGAGGTTCGTGATCTCAAGGTGGACGAGTCCGTGCTGACCGGGGAGTCCGAGTCGGTGGTAAAGGACGCGGCAAGTGTCCCGGCGGATCGGCCCTTGGCGAAGCGGGCATCGATGGCCTGGACGGGCACCGCGGTCACCAGCGGACGCGCCCGTGGCTTGGTCGTGGCCACCGGGATGCAGACCGAGTTCGGGCGCATCGCGCGTCTCACGCAGAGCGTGGAGCCCGAGTCCACTCCTCTGAGGCGGAAGCTAGCTGCTCTGGGAGGTCAGCTCGGAGTCTTGGGACTCGTCATCTCGAGTCTGATCGCGCTCTCTGGCTGGCTGCTGGGCAAGCCGCTCTTGGAGATGTTCATGACGGGCATTTCGCTGGCGGTAGCCATCGTTCCCGAAGGCTTGCCCGCGGTGGTGACGATCACGCTGGCGCTCGGCATTCGCTCCATGGTGCGGCGCCGCGCGCTGCTCCGCCGTATGCAAGCCGCGGAGACACTCGGCGCAGCCACCGTCATCTGCACCGATAAGACCGGGACGCTCACGCAGAATGAGATGACCGTACGGCGTGTCTGGCTGCCTGCGGGAGCGCTCCAGGTCACGGGCGGCGGCTACGAGCCCGCGGGCCATTTCGAGGTCGACGGGCAAGAGGTCGACCCGGGCACGCGCCCGGACCTGATGGCGCTCGTCGAGGTGGCCCGCGTCTGCAATCACGCGCGTCTGGAGGAAGAGCAGGGTGCCTGGAGCACGATCGGTGAGCCCACCGAGGGTGCGCTGCTCGTTCTGGCACGTAAGGCGGGGCTGGATTCCGATGGGCAAGTCGATTTCGCGGTGGAGTTTCCTTTCAACTCCAGCCGAAAGCGCATGACCGTGGTAACCCAAGATCCAGAGGGCCCGATCGCGTACATCAAGGGCGCCCCCGAGTTCATCCTGGACCGCTGCCACCGGATTCTCGACGGCGAGGGCGAACGCCCGTTCCGGCGGGCGGACCGTCGCGCCGCCGTCAGCGCGTATCAGGGCTTTGCCGAGCGGGGCCTCCGTACCCTGGCCCTGGCCCGTCGTCGGCTGCCGGCCAGTCTACCTCTGCTGGAGGCGGAGATCGAACGGGATCTCACACTGCTCGGCGTAGTTGGCATCATCGATCCTCCGCGGCCCGAGGTGCCGGACGCGATCGCTATGGCGCACAGCGCTGGAATTCGTGTCGTCATGATCACGGGGGACGCATCGGCGACGGCGCTGGCCATCGCCCGACGCGTCGGTCTCGATCCAAAGGTCACGCTTACCGGGCAGGAAGTCGACAGGATGGATGACACCGCCCTACGTGAGGCCCTGCGGGGAAAGGTTCTCTTCGCGCGCACGACGCCCGAGCACAAGCTACGCATTGTTACCCAGTTCCAGAACATGGGTCACGTGGCGGCGATGACCGGGGACGGGGTCAACGATGCTCCCGCACTCAAGAAGGCGGACATCGGGATCGCCATGGGCCGGCGCAGCACGGATGTGGCCAAGGGTGCATCCGACATGGTCCTGACGGATGACAACTTCGCATCGATCGTCGGGGCGGTGGAGGAGGGGCGCCGCCAGTACGACAACATCCAGAAGTTCGTCCGCTACC
>DAOVBF010000212.1 GCA_030673955.1 Deltaproteobacteria bacterium | reverse complement strand
ATCGATCGCGGGCTGCTCCTGGAGCCGGTTGCCGAGGACCTTCCACCCGAACGGATCTTTGAGCTCATCTTCGAGCCGGGCATCTCGACGCGAGACGAGGTCACCACGGTTTCGGGACGCGGCGTTGGTTTGGATGCCGTGAAGCGTACGATCGAGAGCCTCGGTGGAACCGTCAGCGTGGAGAGCCAACCCGGGCGCGGGACCGCCTTCGAGATCGAGCTGTCATCGATGGTGGCACTGCAGCGCGTGCTCGTACTCGAGGTCAGCGGCGAACGCGTGGCCCTTCCCGTCGCGCCCGTCGAGGCGGTCCTGGCGGTGGGAGAGGGGCGCGTGGAGCGCGCGGGCGGCGAGGCGTTCTTTGTCTGGAAAGACGAGCCGATTCCTCTGATCGATCTCGCCGAGAGGCTGGTGCTGGCGCCTCCGCCGGTGGACCGCGCCGGAAACGTGGTCGTGCTCGATGCGCGCGGGTTCCGATTGGGCTTGAGGATCGATCGAGCCGTGTCCGACCTCGAGGTCTTCGTGCGGGAGGTTCCCCCGGTCCTGTCGCAGCTCAAGCCGCTGGGCGGCGTGGCGATCCTTCCCGACGGCGTGCCGGTTTTCCTGCTCGAAGTGGGCGCGCTCGTGGAGCCCTTCGTATGAGCTTCTCGGAGGATCGCTGTCGGGAGTTCGCTAGCGTGGGGGCAGGCCACGCCGCCACGGCGCTCGCGAAGCTGTTTGGGCACACCGTGCTGATGGAACCCCCCCGTTGCTGGAAGGTCCCGGTCGCCGAGCTGCCGGACAACATCGACGACCCCGAAGACTGGGCCGCGATCATCTTCAGCCAGATGACCGGTGTTCTCTCGGGTCAGGCCGCCCTCCTTCTCTCGCGCGCGGTGGTGGACGAGATCCTGCTCCGCCTCGTGGGTGCGGACCCCCTCGCGGAAATTGACGCGCGGGGCCTCTCGGCGCTTTCCGAGACGGGCAACGTCGCCCTCTCGGCCGTGGCAGGTGCACTGGGGGAAATGCAGGGTGGCATCGTGATGCCGACCGTGCCGCGCCTGCGCTTGGACGTGACCCGGGCGCTGGTCCTCGAGGAGCTGCGGCCGGGGATGCGGCGCCTCCCCGCCTACCTGGCCGAGACGGTGCTGGTGGAGCGCGACGGCCCCCTCCGGCTTCGCCTGCTCTGGATTCCGGAGGACTGAGCCCCGCCCCTCGTCCGAGCGCTGCCCACACCGTATGCTAGGGCGATGAACCGCCCGCTACTGAACGAGCTCCTGGAGCGCTTCCAGCGAGGCGAGCTGTCCCAGGATGAGCTCGTGGAGCAGCTCGCCCGTATGCCGTTCCGCGAGTTCCCGGATGCGCGCGTCGACACGCATCGTGCGCTGTGGCAGGGCCTGCCCGAGGTGGTGCTCGGGGAGGGCAAGACGGCCGAGCAGATCGTCCGGATCGCACGCACTCTACAGGCGGAGGGGGGGAACGTCCTGGTGACGCGCGTGCAGCCCGAGGTGGCGGCTCAAGTGCGCGGGGCCATACCCGCGCTCGTCCACCATCCCGAAGCGCGCGTGCTCACGCTGCGTCAGGAACCGGTCGCCCCGACGGGCCATGGCACGATCGCTGTGGTGACGGCGGGCACGGCCGATATCCCGGTCGCGGAGGAGGCTGCCGTGACCGCAGAGCTCTACGGGAACAAGTTGGAACGGCTCTACGACGTGGGCGTGGCAGGCGTTCACCGCCTGCTTGCCTCTCTGGATGTGCTGCGCTCCGCCCGAGTCTTGATCGTGGTTGCGGGCATGGAGGGCGCGCTCCCATCGGTGGTCGGGGGTCTGGTGGAGCGCCCTGTCGTGGCGGTTCCGACCAGCGTCGGCTACGGCGCGTCCTTCCAGGGGATTGCCGCCCTGCTCGGCATGCTGAACTCGTGCAGCCCGAACGTAACGGTGGTGAACATCGACAACGGCTTCGGTGCGGGCTTTGTCGCGTCGCTCATCAATCGTGAGTAGGCGTCCGAAAGCGGCACGGCGCGCCCTTCACCTGGACTGCTTCTCGGGAGCCAGCGGGAACATGCTCCTGGGCTCGCTGCTCGGTCTCGGCGTTCCGGCCAAGATAGTAAGGGAAGCGCTCGCGTTGCTCGGCATCGAAGGGCTGCGTATGCGCGTGTCAGGCGTGCGACGTGGCGCGATCGCAGCCTCCTACGTCGCGTTCTCGGGCCCGCGCCAAAGCCTCGCCGAGAGGAAGTTCGGAGCGATTCGCGCCCGGCTCGAGAACACTTCCCGGGCGGATCCCGTCCGCGAAAAAGCGCTTCGGGTCTTCACCTACCTGGCCGAGGCAGAGGCTCGCGTGCATGGCGTTACCCCCGCTGAGGTGCACTTCCACGAGCTGGGCGCGCTGGATGCGCTGGGGGAGATCGTGGGCGTGTGTGTGGCTGTGGAGTATCTGGGAGTCGATCGGATTACGGCCTCGCCCGTGGCTCTGGGCTCGGGGTCGGTCGAGACTGAACACGGGCGCCTGCCGCTCCCCGCGCCGGCGACCCTGGAGCTCCTGAGGGGCATCCCGACGTATCCGGCCGAGGTGGAATGGGAGACCGTGACCCCCACCGGTGCGGCCTTGCTGGCGACGTTTGTCCAGAGCTTCGGCCCGATGCCACCCCTCGTGCCGGCCGCGCAGGGCTTCGGGGCGGGCGACGACCGCAAGGGCCCGCTGCCCAACGTGTTGCGCAGCGTACTGGGCAGCGAGACGCCGCTCCTCGAAGGCGACGTGGTGACGGTGCTGGAGACGAATCTGGACGACATGAACCCCGAGCACCTGCCGTACCTGATCGAGGAGCTGATGGCGGAAGGGGCGCTCGACGTCTCGCTCTCGCCGCTCAGCATGAAGAAAGGTCGGCCCGGCCAGCTCTTGCGGGTCATCGCACGCCCTGCCGACCGGGATCGCCTGGCCCGTCGCGTTCTCCTCGAGTCGAGCACGACCGGCGTGCGCTACCACGAGATGCCGCGCCTGAAGCTCGTGCGAGAGGTCCACCCAGTCACCACCCCCTTCGGTCGCATCCCCATCAAGGTCCTGCGCAAACCCGACGGGCGCAGCCTGGTCGCGCCCGAGTATGAGGCGTGTGCCCGCGCCGCCCGCAAGCACGGTGTCCCCTTGCAGCGCGTCTACCGGGAAGCCGAGCGGGCGGCCGAGGAAGAGTTCTCCTGAGCTTGGACTCCGGACCGTTTCGGCTGGGAGACGTCGGGGGCTCAGGACCCGCGGTGCTTTGTGTGCACGGGCTGACCGGAACGCCCTACGAGGTCCGGCCTCCGGCGGAGGCTCTGGCCCGGCACGGCTTTGCTTGCATGGGGCTACTGCTCCCTGGGCATGGCGAAACACCGCAGCACCTGGCCGAGACGCCGCGCTCAGTCTGGCTCGATGCAGTGCTTCAGACCCATGACATGCTGGCTTCTAGCCACGGGCGCGTGTATCTGCTGGGGCTGTCGCTCGGTGGGGTCCTGTCCCTTGCGGTCGCCGCGCGGCGCTCCGTCGCGGGCGCGGTGCTGCTGGCCACGCCCCTGGAGCTCCGGACGCTAGCTCGCTGGGTGGTTCCTGTCCTCGCGCCGCTCGTCGGTATGCTGCCCAAGCGTCCCGCGATCCGCGACCGTGAG
>DAOVBF010000110.1 GCA_030673955.1 Deltaproteobacteria bacterium | reverse complement strand
ATGCTCTTCAAAGGTACCGAGACCCGTGCGCTCGGTGAGATCGCAACCACGGTGGAGGCGGCAGGAGGCAACATCAACGCTTTCACCAGCTTCGACATGACCGTCTACCACATCACGATGGCCAGCCGCGATGCGGCCGTGGGCATCGATGTCCTGGCCGATGCGGTCCAGCACTCGACATTCGACCCGATCGAGCTCGCCAGGGAGCAGGAGGTGGTGCTGGAGGAGATCCGGCGTGGTCAGGACTCACCGCACCGCGTGCTGTCCGAGACAATCTTCGGGACCGCCTACGAGAGTCACCCCTACCGCTTACCCGTGATCGGCACGCAGGAGCTCGTGAAGAGCTTCTCGCGCGACCAGCTTCTGGACTTCTTCCGCCGCTGGTACGTCCCTAACAACATGACGTTCGTGGCGGTGGGAGACCTCGATCCCAAAGCCACACTCGAGCAGATTCGCCAAGCCTTCACCGATGCCCGGCCCCGCTCGGATCTCACCCATCCGCGCGAGGCCGAGCCCGAGCAGACCACGCCACGCTCCGTGGTCGTGCACCGAGGCTTCCAGCAGACCCTGCTCGGTCTGGCCTACCCGATCACCGCTTTCCAGGACCCGGACACACCCTACCTGGACCTGCTCTCTATGGTTCTCGGTTCGGGCGAAAGCTCGCGCCTCTACCGCAATGTGAAGGATCGCCTGGATTTCGTACACACCATCAGCACGAGCGCCTACACGCCGCTCGACGCTGGGCTCTTCTTCGTGGATGCAGCGGTAGACGCCGAGCGAGCCGAGGACGCGGTGGGCGCCATCGCGGCCGAAATCCAGCGCATACGCGCCTTCGGCCCGTCGGAAATCGAGCTCGAACGGGTGCGGGTGAATCTGCTCGCGAACCAGGTCTACGAGAAGGAGACCATGCAGGGTCAGGCGCGCAAGCTCGGATACTACGAGACGCTCGCAGGCGGGATCGAGGCCGAGGCGGAGTACCTGGAGCGCGTGAAGCGCGCCACGCCGGAGGACCTCCAGCGCGTGGCGCAGGAGTACCTCGTTCCCGAGCGCGTGAGCCTCGCGGCGCTGCTGCCCGAGGAGGAGCGGCCGGAGCTCGAGGCGGCGGGCCTGCTCAGCGCGCTGACGTCGGTCGGCGAGGGGGAGCGTCGGTTTGTCGGCACCCCGATCCGCGAGGGGATCCTACGCTACACGCTGCCCAACGGACTGCGGGTCATCGTGAAGCCCATCACCTCCATCCCGCTCGTGTCGCTGCGCATCTCGCTCCAGGGCGGATTGCTGGCGGAAACGGAGGAGACGCAGGGGATCACCTCGTTTCTGTCGGAGATGCTCGAGCGCGGTACGGAGCAGCGCAGCGCGGCCCAGATCGCAGCCGAGGTAGAGGGCATCGCGGGCTCGCTGAACGGCTTCTCGGGGCGCAACAGCTTCGGGCTCACGGGCGAGTTCCTGACCGGGTCGCTCGCTACCGGCCTCGACCTTTTCGCGGACGTCTTGCTCCATCCCACGTTCGCTGCGGAGGAGATCGAGAAGCTGCGCACGGACCGGCTCGCCCAACTGAAGCGCCGTGAGGACCACCTCTCGCATAAGGCCTTCGAGCTCTTCGCAAAGGAGCTCTTTGTCGGGCACCCCTACCGCTTCCAGACCATCGGGACGGAGGACTCGCTCAAGCGGATCGATCGGGAGGCGCTCGGCCGCTACTACGAGGCCTACGCCAAGCCCAGCAATGGCGTGCTCGCGATCGTCGGGGACGTGCAGCCCGATCGGATCGTCGAGGCGATCGCCTCGAAGCTGGCCGAGTGGCAAGGACCGGAAACCGTCGAGCTCCCGCAACGGGAGCCGCCCCCCGTACCCGATGGCCCGCGTGAGGTCTCGATCGAGAAGAACAAGGCCCAGGTGCATATCTTGTTGGGCTTCCCGGGCCTGGCGGTGGACGATCCGGACCTGCCCGCGCTCGACGTGTTGACCCAGATCCTCTCGGGACAGGGAGGCCGGCTCTTTCTCGAGCTACGCGATAAGAGGAGCCTCGCCTACTCCGTGAACGCGTTCTCCTTCGAGGGAGTCGACCCTGGATCCTTCGGGGTCTACATCGCCTCGGCCCCCGAGAAGCTCGAGGAGTCGCTGGAGGGCGTTCGCCGCGAGCTGCGCCGTGTGCTCGAAGAACCGATCGCCCCCGAGGAGCTGGAGCGGGCCAAAGGTTTTCTAATCGGGACGCATGCGGTCTCGCTCCAGCGCTACGGAAGCCAGGCCGGCCTGCTCTCGCTCGACGAGCTTTACGGCCTCGGGGCGGACCACCATTTGGGATACGGCGAGCGCATCGCGGCCGTGACGATCGACGACCTCAAGCGCGTCTCGCAGCGGCTGATCCATCTCGAGCGTCCGCTCGTCGCGATCATTCGCTGAGTCTTGCGGGGTATCGGCCGAGGCGGGCACGAAGTCGCCCGCCGTGCGAGCAGGGCGGCTTTGCCGCCCGCTAACTCGCCAGTCAGGGCGGCCTGGCCCACCCGCTCTTCGCTCGCGTTCCGCTCGCTGCGCGCCGCACTTGCGTGCGGCTTGCGATCTAGGCTTTACACCTCATCAAGCGCTACAGCCCCGAGGCGCGGATGTCGCGGCGTGGGTCCGCACCGCCCCACAGGATCCCGGTCTCGGGATCGCGCAGAATCGCCGCGGCCGCTCCGAAGCGAAACTCGCTCACATGGACGGGATGTCCCCGGGCCTCGAGCCGCCGGACGACATCGCGGGGATGCTCGGGCTCGAGGTACAGGCGGTTGGGCCGCCACTGGTGGTGAAAGCGGGGGGCCGAGACGGCCTCTTGGATATTCATGCCGAAGTCGATCACGTTGAGCAGCGTCTGGAGCACCGTCGTGATGATGAAGGGCCCCATGGGACTCCCTGCGACCAGCCAGGGCTGACCGTCGCGCAGCACGATCGTGGGCGTCATGCTCGAGAGCGGCCGCTTGCCGGGCGCGATCGCGTTGGCTTCGAAGCCGACCAGGCCAAAGGCATTGGGCACCTCCGGCGCGGCCGCGAAGTCATCCATCTCGTTGTTGAGCACGATCCCCGTTCCCGGCACGGTGATGCCCGAACCGAAGAGCGTGTTGATCGTCTGGGTCAAGGCGACGGCATTGCCCTCGTCGTCCAGCACAGAGATGTGGGTTGTACCCGCATCGTCGGGGGGCAGCACTTCCGGACGCTCAACCCGCAGCACGCGGGCCCGCCCCCAGCGCCAGGGAGGCCGGCGCCAGAAGGGACGCGGGCGTAGCCGCTCGGCGAGCTCGAGGCCGTACGCCTTCGACGTGAGCCAGCCCGATGGCACCCGGAAAAAGTCGGGGTCCCCCAGGTAAAAGGCCCGGTCCGCAAAGGCCAGCTTCATGGCCTCGGCGACCAGGTGAATCGTCTCACTCGAGTTCATGCCGCGTGACGCGAGGTCGAAGGGCTCCAGGATATTGAGCATCTGAATCAGGTGGACGCCGCCGGAGCTGGGCGGCGGCATGGAGAGAAGCTCCAAGCCGCGATAGTGGCCGCGCACGGGTGCCCTCCAGCGCGTGCGGTAGCTGGCCAGATCCTCGAGCGTGAGGGCCCCACCCTGCTCGCGAACTACCTTGACGATGGCGTCGGCAATCCACCCGCTCTGCAGCACCTCCGGGCCGCGGCGCGCAACCGCCTCGAGGGTGCGCGCAAACTCGGGCTGCACGAGTTTCCAGCCCAGCGGCGGCACCTCGCCCTCGAGGAGCTGGATGCGTGCGGTCTCCGGGAAACGCTCGAGATACGGTTTGGCGAGACGGAGCATGCGCTGGTGATGCACCCCCACGGGCACACCCTCGCGGCAAAGTCGCAGCGCTGGCTCCAGCGCCCGCGCCCAGGGCAGACGGCCGTAGCGCTCGTGAGCTTCGTAGAGCCCGCGCACCAGGCCGGGCACCGCCACCGCGCGCCCACCGAGGCGCGAAGCCTCCGGGTCGACCTTCCCCTCCGCATCCAGGTACATGTCCGCGTGCGCGGCGGCCGGAGCCACCTCGCGCGCATCGACTGCGAAGGCCTCGCCCGTTGTCCCGAGATGGATCAGGATGAAGCCGCCGCCCCCCACCCCGGAGCTGAACGGATCTGCCACGGCCGCGGAGAACGCCACCGCCACAGCCGCGTCGATCGCGTTCCCGCCAGCAGCCAGGATCTCGCGCCCGGACTGGACGGCGGGCCCCGCACTCGAGACGACCATGCCTCGGCGCCCCCACTCGGGGTGAGCAGCCCAGGCGCAGGGCTCTCCGACAAGCGTCCCCAGGCCGAGGACGAGAACCCCGAGCAGCCAGAGACCCCACATGGCCGCGAGCGTACCACCCGGGCGAGCCCGTGCTACCGTGTGCGCCCCTTACAAGGCCTGTGGCCGAGGAGCCTGTGGCCGAGGAGGTTGACCATGCTCAGGATTCTCTCGTTGGGCACGCTCGTGCTCGCTCTCGGACTCGGCGTTCCCGGCTGCCAGCAGGCGGGAGAGACCCCAGAGGGAGAGACCCTGGAGACGGGCCAGGCAAACGACGAGGAGCAGATCGCGCTGATCCGCGTCAAGGATCTCGGAGAGCTCCGGTTTCGTTTCCTGCCCGAAAAGGCGCCCCAGCACGTCGAGAACTTCAAGAAGCTCGCCCGCGAGGGCTTTTACGACGGCTGCACCTTCCACCGGGTCATCCCGAAATTCATGATCCAGGGAGGCGACCCGCTGAGCAAGGACGACAACCCGGATAACGATGGTCAGGGCGGGCCCGGGCACATCGTTCCGGCCGAGTTCAACGATGTCCCTCACCAGCGGGGGATTGTCTCGATGGCCCGCAGGCGCGATCCCGACTCGGCGGGCTCGCAGTTTTTCATCGTGGTCGCGGACTCGCCCGCCTGGAGCCGGACCCTCGACGGCAAGTACACGGTCTTCGGGGAGGTCATCTCCGGTATGGAGGTCGCCGACAAGATCGCCGCCGTTCCCCGCGACCGCCGCGATCGGCCGCTCGAGGACGTCGTCATGGAGTCGGTCACGCTCGAGCCTGCGGAATGATTCCCCGCTTCGCGCTTGAGCACGGCTGGCCGTGCCTCCCGGGCCCCGGGATGGTATTAATTCCCGCGTTTTTGGGGCTCTTTGCTTGCTGGCGCGGTAGCTCAGTTGGTAGAGCAGCGGACTGAAAATCCGCGTGTCGGCGGTTCGATTCCGCCCTGCGCCACCATGAATTCAGGTACTTAGCCAATCCCCTGCAATTCGGATGTCTCGGCGGGAAGCACGGGGGAAGCAGACGGAGTGGGTCTTCTAGCCACTCCCGGCAGGTCCCCTGCGTCGTAGCAGGTCCGCGGTTCAAATCGGCGCGTCGGCTCCAAACGGGCTTCTGCCTCGCGCAATTACGAGTCGACTATGGATGCTCTTACGCCGGCAAGAGGCGTTGACCTTGGTACAGTTTGGTGCAAGGGACTCGAACCCGAGCCCCTTCGAGCAAA
>DAOVBF010000258.1 GCA_030673955.1 Deltaproteobacteria bacterium | reverse complement strand
GTGCACTCCCGCAAAGGACAGCTCGAGGAGGCGGTGCGGGCGATCCGAAAGGCGATCGAACTCGAGCCGGACGAGTCCCTCTTCCACACCAGCCTCTCCCGCTTCCTGCAGATGCAGGGAAGAATTTCCGAAGCGGAGGAGGCCGTTGCGATAGCCAACCGCCTCCAGTCCCGGGGCGGGCTCTAGCCCGCCGGCCCAGCATGCGTCTGCTCGCTCTGGCGGCTTTGGTGGGCGTGATCCACATCCACCATGCGCCCTCCCACGACAGCTGCGCGCCCTTCGAGGACGTGCTCGCGGCCGCCTATGCCGCCGAGCTCGACTTCTTGGTCTTGACGGAGCACATCCGCCCCGATGCCAAAGGGCCGCTTCCCGCTGCTGAGCGTGCGGGTCTGTACACGAGGCCGGACGGAAGTCCCCTCCTCGTGCTCGTGGGTGCGGAGTTCGGAACCCAGGACGGGCATCTGCTCGCGTTCGACATACCAGGGGTGATCCCCGTGGAGGGTCGGCCCGGCCGGGAGGCAATCGGCGCGATCCACGCGGCCGGTGGCTTCGCGGTCGTGCCCCACCCCTTTGCCTATGGGGGCTGGCAGGACTGGGACGCACCCTTCGACGGGATCGAGGTTCACAACCACGTCGTGGTCCTGCGTCGCGCCCTGGGGCCGCTGCTGCCGTTTCGCTTGCTCCGACGAGCCTTCGATCGCGAGGGAAGCCTGCGCAGTCTCCTGGTGCGGCCCGACCGCGAGCTCGACGCGTGGGAAAAGCTGCTCATGAGCGGGCGCCGCGTGGCCGCCTTCTCCGGCGCGGACGCACATCAAAACGTCTCGCTGCTGGGATGGCAGCTCGATCCCTACCTCGAGGTCTTCCGCAGCGTTCAGACACTCTGCCCCGACGGGCCCCTCGAAGAGGAAGCGCTCTGGCAGGTCTTGCGCTCGGGCGCGTGCTGGATCCGGTATCGGTTCTATGAGGATCGCGCGGACGAGGCTACAGAGGTGCGCTTCCCCTCCGGCCGCGTGGAGCTTCAGCTCGACCGCGGCCGCCGGGTCCTCGAGATCAGGCCGCCGCCGCTCGCGCCGCCTTGAGAGCCGCTGCGTAGTCGGGCTGCTCGGCGATCTCTTTGACGTACTTGGCGTGCACAGTCTTGCCTTGCTTGTCGATCACGAAAATTGCGCGCGCGTCGAGCCGCAGCTCCTTGACGTGAACCCCGAAGGCGTTGCCGAAGGCCATCGTTGATATCGCGGGCGGCTATACTGCCCGGTCAATGAAGAGAATCGATCTCCGCAGCGATACGGTCACGCGTCCCACGCCCGCTATGCGCGAAGCGGTGGCGCGGGCCGAGGTCGGGGATGACGTCTACGGCGAGGATCCCACCGTCAATCGCCTGCAGGAGATCGCGGCCGAGCGTCTGGGCAAGCCCGCAGCGCTCTTTGTGCCCTCGGGGACGATGGCGAACCAGGCGGTCGTGCGGGCTCACACCCAGCCCGGCGATGCGGTGATCGCCGGCGCGAACGCTCATCTCTACCTCTACGAGTCGGGTGCGGCAGGCGCCTTGTCGGGCGTACAGTTCACCTTCGTCGGAGAGGACGGGCTCTTCTGTGGCGACGATGTGCGCCGGGCGGTCCATCCCCCGGACCCGCACTTTGCGCCGACCCGCCTCGTGTGTGTGGAGAACACCCATAACCGCAGCGGGGGCCGCGTCTTCCCCCTGGAAAGCCTGCGCTCGGTGGCGCAGGCGGCGCGCGAAGCCGGCCTCGCGCTCCACCTCGATGGGGCGCGCCTCTTCAACGCCGAGGCGGCGACCGGGATTCCAGCCGCCGTCTGGGCGGAGCCGTTCGATTCGGTGGCTTTCTGCCTCTCGAAGGGCCTGGGAGCGCCCGTCGGGTCGCTGATCGTAGGATCACGGGCCTTCATCCAGCGAGCTCACCGCTTCCGCAAGATGCTCGGAGGTGCAATGCGCCAGGCCGGCATCCTGGCGGCGGCGGGCATTTACGCCCTCGAGCACCACGTGAAGCGCCTGGCCGACGATCACGCGAACGCTCGAAACCTGGCCGAGGGTCTCGGGCGCATTCCGGGAATCGATTTGCTGCACGAGCCGGAAACGAACATGGTGCTCTTCCGCGTCCCCGATCTCCCAGCCTTCGTGGCGCGTACGCGCGAGCGGGGCCTTCTGATCAATCCCATCGATCTAACGACGCTGCGAGCCGTGACCCACCTCGATGTGGACGCCGGCGACATCCGGGAGGCGCTCGAGATCATTCGAGAGGTCATGACGTGAGCCGGAGAACGCACAGAAAGCGCTGCGCAAACCCTGCAAGAGCTGTTAGGCCTACCGCGATAGAGTCCGCGCCGTTACTCCGCGCGCCGTCAAAACCCAGTAACGGCCTGCACTTCGAGTGCACGCAGTGCGGGGAATGCTGCACGGACCGGGGCGAGTATGCTCACGTTTACGTCAACGAAGCTGAAAACAAGGCCCTCGCCGCTTTCATGGGTCTGTCACTGCGGGCCTTCAAACGCCGCTACACCTTCGTTGACGAGGACGGTTGGCGCCAGATCAGCTTCACGGGGGAAAGCTGTATCTTCTTGGATCCCGCGACGAACCTCTGCCAGGTGCACCCGGCGCGCCCGATCCAGTGCCGCACCTTCCCGTTCTGGCGGGAGTTCATGGTGGACGGCGAGTGGTCGGAGGAGGTGCGTTCCCTGTGCGAGGGCATCGGTCGAGGCCCCCTCTACTCCATCGAGGAGGCCGAAGACCGCATGTTCGAGATGGACCAGTCAGACCAGGATTAGCTTTTTCTCGTACGGACCCTGCGGCCGGGATGTTTCTTGCCGAGCGGCTTTCGAGGTAGACTCCCGCTCGGTCGCAGTGCAAATCAGGAGGACGATGCATGCCAGGTCAACTCGTGGAGTTCACGAGCAACGGCTCGA
>DAOVBF010000144.1 GCA_030673955.1 Deltaproteobacteria bacterium | reverse complement strand
CGAGGCGGGTCGCGGTCACCATCATCCCCGCAGCATAAGCCGCGCCCGTCACGAACCAGTCGCGGGGAGCGCGGACGTCTCGCGTGCGGGCTCGCGGGCCCGCAGCACGAAGGAGAGCAGCGTCGGGATCATCTGGATGGGAATGCGCGAGAGCGCGATGACCCCGAAGAGCACTGCCAGCAGGACAACGACAATGACGCTCACCGGGAAGCTGATCGATGCCTGAACGAGCTTCACTTCTCAGGAACCCGTGGCGTCTCCGTGAGCCGCGTTCAGCCGGTCGGGCAGGGTGGGGCGCCCGGGCGGGGGGAGCTCCACGATCTGAACGGCGTCGCCCGGCTCCAGATCTTCGTTGCCCGTCACGACCACCAGGTCGTCCGCGGAGAGGCCCGAGCGCACCGACCAGGCGCTCTCGACGGCCGGGCCAAGCTCAATATCCCGGCGCTCCGCGCGGTCCTCACTCACCACGAAGACGAACGACCCGTCTGCATCTTCGAGCACCGCGTCCTTCGGGACGAGCACGACCCCCTCCAAGCTGCGCACGAAGGAGACCCGCGCCGACATGCCCGGCTTGAGCGTGAAGCCGGGATTGGGCAGCCGAACCCATACGGGGAAGCTCCGGCTCTCGAGCTGCGCGTCCGGGATGATCTTCCAGATGACGCCCTCGAAGGCGCGCTCCGGAAACGCGGTTACGTAAACCACGGCGGGTGCGCCCTGCTGGACGTCGTGCAGGTTGCGTTCGCTGATCGTGCAGATCGCGATGATCGTATCGATGCGCTTGAGCTCGACGACCGGGTCGCCCCGCTCGAGGTACTCGCCCTCCTCGATGAAGCGGCGCGAGACCACCGCATCCATGGGCGCCAGGATGCGCAGCTCCTCGAGCGTCTGCTCCGCCCGCTCCACGCGCGCCCGTGCCTCCGCCACCTCGACCCGGGCGCGGTCCAGCGCAGCCAGTCGGTCGTCGCGCTCGCCCTCGGAGACGACCTGCTCCGCGAAGAGCCTCTCCACCCGCTTCCAGGCGCGCTGCTGCTCGGCCCGCGTGGCTTCCGCACGCTGCAGCGAGGCTCGCAGCTCGGTGAGCCGCAGGCGGGGGTCCGTGTCGTCCAGCTCCGCGATCAGGTCCCCCTCGTGGAGCAGGTCCCCCTCCCCGACGAGACGGCGCCGCACGAAGCCCTCCTGGCGCGTGGAGATGCGTGCGACGGAGATGGGATAGAGCGTCGCCTCGCGATCCAGAAAGGCGTCCTCGACCGAGTGCTCCTCCAGCCGAACAACGACGACCGGAGTGATGCGCGGCGGAGGGTCCTCCAGAGCTGTCGACACCGCATCGGTGTCGGCGGAGCAGCCCGCGCAGAGCGCTAGAAGAGGCCCTAACGCCAGCGCCAGGGCCGTCGCTCGGGCGAGCCGAAAAAATCCCGACACTTCAACTATTTACAGGCCTGGCGCCAGCGCCGTCAAGAGGCGGGCCGAAGAGGGATAGCCGGGCCAAAGGGTTTTCGCGCCGCGATCCGAAGCAAAGACGGGAAGGGGATCGTCTTGGTGAAAGACCCGACCTTCGACCGTCGCAAGTATCCGCGCGTCATGACCGAGGCGCTTGTCTCGATCGCGCGCGTCGAGTCCGCTGACGTCGTCGCCCACGCGGTCGATCTATCCGAGGGCGGCATCCGCTTCCAGTGCGTCGGGCTCGAGGTCGAGTTCGGCGAACTTCTGCGCGTGACACTTAACCTCGGAGGCAGCGAGGTCAGCGCGGTCGGCAAAATCGTGCGTATCACGGAGCTGGACGCCTTCAGCGAGGAGCTCGCCTTGGCCCTTGTCGAGGTGGATGCCCGCACGCTCGAGCTGCTCCACGAGCACCTGGAGGACTTTCAGGAGGCCTAGGACTCCGGCTGGCTTCGTCGCCGGGGCCGACGGCGCTCGATCGCCGCGCGGATCTTGGGCAGGTGCTTCTGGGTCTCGACCAGCCCCAGGTGGATCGCCCTCCGGGCCTTGTTCAATTCGAATGTGCGGATTCCGTGCACTTCGGGTTCGATCACCACGTCCACGGGCTCCCGGGCCAGGCGATGCCGGGCCAGCTCATGCTCCAGCACCGTCATGGATGCGGTGAGAATCTCGAACAGGTTGGGGCCGGCCTGCTCGCTGCTGGCGGCCTTGGCTTGAGCTCGGCGCCGGAACCGCGCGAGGCGCCGATCGACGAGCTCGGTAACGCGGGCGGAGAAGATTCGCCGGGTCGCTGTCCCCCGCGTCTTGGACGCGCGCACGATCTCGCGCACCGGCCGCGCGTGCAGGTTCACCGCGATCCGCACATCGCTGCCCATCTCCTCCAGCGCGCTGACCGGGACTGGATTCCGAAGCGCGCCGTCAACGAGCAGACGCCGACCCATGCGGTGCGGAACGAAAATGCCGGGGATGGAGATGCTGGCGCGGATGGCGTCAATGACGCGGCCCTCTCGGATCAGGACCTCCTCCCCCGTGATCAGATCGACCGCGACGGCGGCGAAGGGGATCGTCAGATCCTCGATCTGCCAGTCTCCCAGCACGCCGCTCAGACGCTCCAGCGCGCGTGAGCCGGAGATGAGGCCCGAGCGGGGCCATACGGGATCGAAGAGCCGCAGCACGTCGGACCAGTCGAAGCCCCGCACCCAACGTTCGAAGGCTTCGAGCTGCCCCGCCGCGTAGACCGCGCCGACCAAAGCGCCAACACTGGTCCCGACGACCGTGTCGACCGAGATGCCGGCGTTCCGGAGCGCGCGCAGGACGCCGATGTGCGCCATCCCACGTGCCCCGCCCGCCCCCAGGGCCAACCCGACCGTGCGCCGCCGGGCCGTCCGCTTGCGCCTCGCCGGCATGGGTCCGATCGTAGTCATTCGGGCTCGAAGCCGCTAAGCTGCGGCGGAAATGAGCGACTTCCATCAGACCGGGGGGATCACCACCCTCCATCGCCTCGGCCCCCCTTCGCTCGAACGGCTCGAGGCGCAGCTCAAGCACTTCGGCAGGGAACGCCCGATATCCCTCGTCCTGCCCTGTCTGCACACCGAGATCAAGGGGCCCGGGCTGCACAGAATCGTCGAAGTTCTGAGTGAGCTTTCGTACCTAACCCGGGTCATCGTAAGTGTTTCCGGGACGGAGAGTCGCGCTGATTTCCATGCCGTACGCCGCTTTTTCGAGTCGATCCCGGAGGCGATCTGTGTTTGGGGCAGCGGGCCGACTGTGGCGGAGCTGCTGGGACGTCTACGTGAGAGCCGCCTCGACAGCGGCCCGGACGGCAAGGGCCGCGCGGTCTGGCTGGGGGCGGGCTATGCGCTCGCGCGCGGGGAATCGGACGCCCTGGTCGTCCACGATTGCGATGTCCTCACCTACGACCGCGAGTTCCTGGCGCGCCTCTGCTTCCCCGTCGTCCATCCCAACATGGACTACGACTTCTGCAAGGGCTATTACGGGCGCGCCACCGACCGTCTGCATGGTCGCGTCACGCGCCTCTTCGTAACCCCGCTCCTGCTCTCGCTCAAGCGCACCCTGGGCCCCCTGCCGCTGCTCGAGTTTCTCGACGCCTTCCGCTACGCGCTGTCGGGCGAGTTCGCCATGAAGACCGCGCTCGTGCGGCAGGTCCGGATTCCCAGCGACTGGGGGCTCGAGATCGGGATCATGTGCGAGGTTTTCCGCAACGTCTCGTTGCAGCGCGTGTGTCAGGTAGGGCTGTGCGACAACTACGACCACAAGCACCAGGCTCTCTCGCCCGACGATCCCTCCCGGGGGCTCCACCGCATGGTGATCGACATCGCCACCTCGCTCTTCCGCAACCTGGCGAGCGTGGGCGTTCAATTCGATGCGGGGTTTCTGAACACGCTGAGCACCGCCTACCTGCGCCAGGCCCAGGACACGGTGAGCGCCTACGCGGACGAGGCGCTCATCAACGGTCTCTTCTTTGACCAGCATGACGAGGAAGTCATGGTCGAGACCTTCACGGCGGGACTGCGCGCCGCGGGACTCGCGTTCGTGCGCGATCCGATGCGCGCGTCGCTGATCCCGAACTGGCACCGTGTGATCGCGGCGGTGCCGGAGTTCATGACCGACCTGCGGTACGCGGTGGAGGTCGACCAGCGCGAGTAGCCTCGATGGCTCTGCGCGGCGGCGCAGCGAGAGCTCCTCCCAGCCGAGCTCCCTATCCAGCTACGAGCTCGAGTGGACGATGAGGAGGTCACCGACCCCACGCTGACTCCTGATGAAGAGAGGCCCATGGGGGGACCCCGATCGCAACGGAGACGAAGACGAGCGCGCCCCGGGAGGTCGCCTGAGCGGCTGCCTCGGGAGGGGAGTGGGAGCCCCGCGAAGCCGCGCCTGAAGGAGCTGTGTGAGCTGAGCCCGTTCAGCGTCTTCTGCGCGTTGTATTTGGGGATCGCACAGGACGATAGCTACGCGCCGGCTGGCGCGGACACGGTCGGGTGCCGCTT
>DAOVBF010000238.1 GCA_030673955.1 Deltaproteobacteria bacterium | reverse complement strand
GCCGAGGATCTCGAGATCGGCGAGGCGTCCCGGGGCAGCTTCATGAGCTGGATTCGGCTGGGAGGACTCCCCGCATTCCTGCTGATCCCGCTGGCCGATTGGATGGGTCGGCGCCGTCTCTTCCTGATCTCGATGGTGGGACTCAGCCTCGGGACCTTCGCGACCGCCTTCAGCCAGACACCGCTCCAGTTCATGATCTGCCAGATCCTCAGCCGGACCTTCATGGTTACGGCGGCAGCCGTGACCTACGTCATCATCGCCGAGGAGTTTCCGGCCGAGCATCGCGGCTGGGGCATCGGGATCCTGGGTGCCGTCGGCTCCATGGGCCACGCGCTCGCAGCGGGACTCTTCGGCGCCATCAACCAGCTGCCCTTCGGCTGGCGCGCGCTCTATGCGCTGGGGGTGATCCCGCTCTTGCTCCTGCCCCTCTTCCGGCGAGAGGTGAAGGAGACCGCCCGCTTCGAGCGTCGCGCGCGGGCGCGCCGTTCGCGCGCGGGCGCATCCCGAGCTTTCCGGGCCTGGCTCCGCCCCTTGCTGGGCCTGGCTTCGACCTATCCGCTGCGTGTCCTCGCAATCAGCGCGATGGGGGGCCTGACGGCGGCCAGCCATGCCGCGGTTTTCATGTTCACCAGCTTCTTCGTACAGACGCTGCGCGGCTGGGAGCCCTGGCATTACTCCACGATGTTCATCGTCGCGGGCGCGATCGGGATCCTGGGCAATGTGGTGGCGGGCCGCCTGGGGGACGCGATCGGGAGACGTGTGATCGGGTTCGTCTTTCTCAGCACCTTCCCCTTCTTCGGCTGGCTCTTCTACGCAGGACCCGGATGGGCGATCCCACTCGCGTGGGTTCTGCTCGTCTTCGCAGTGATGGCCGGCAACGTCACGATCCGGGCGCTCGCCACCGAGGTCTTCCCGACCGCCCATCGGGGAACCTCCACCGGCTGGCTCTTCCTGCTGGAGACCCTGGGCGCATTCGTCGGGCTACAGCTGGTTTACCGCCTCACCCGAGGCGAGATCTTCGACCCGGCCGCGGTGATCCAGGTCGCGTTCGCGACACTCGTCGGCGCCTTCTTCATCGTGCTCCTCCCCGAGACGCGGGGTCAGGAGCTCGAGGCCATCAGTCCGGACGAGGAATCCTCCTAGTAGTGATAGAAGCCACGACCGGTCTTCGTTCCCAGCCAGCCCGCCTCGACGTACTTACGGATCAGCGGACAGGGCTTGTAGTGGGCCAGCCCGAACTCATGGTGCAGCGTGTCGAGGATCGCGTACACGATGTCGAGACCTACGAGGTCGGCCAGCGCGAGCGGACCCATCGGATGGTTGCAGCCGAGCTTCATACACTCGTCGATGTCCTTGGCCTCCGCGACGTTCTGCATGAGCGCGTAAGCCGCCTCGTTGATCATCGGCATGACCACCCGGTTCACGGCGAAGCCCGGTAAGTCCTTCACCTCGACCGGTACCTTGCCGAGCTTCTCGGCCAGCGCGGTCACCTTCGCCACCGTGGCATCCGAGGTCTCGAGGCCGCGCACGATCTCCACCAGCCTCATGGCGCGCACGGGGTTGAAGAAGTGCATGCCGATGAAGAGCTCCGGCCGCCCGGACTCTCTTGCGAGCCGGGTGATCGAGAGCGACGAGGTGTTCGAAGCAAAGATCACATCGTCCGCACAGAGCTCGGAGAGACGCTCGAACAGGTCGCACTTGAGCTCGAAGTCCTCGGGCACGGACTCGAGCACGATGTCCGCGGTCTTCACATCATGGAGCGTCGTCACGCCGCGGATACGCTCGAGTCTGGTATCGTGATCGGCCTGCGTGATGCGCTCCTTCTTGAGCAGGCGCTCGAGGTCCTTCCGCAGCGCAGTGAGACCTAGCTCGAGGGACTCCTCCCTGGGGTTCCAGAAGATCACGTCGTGGCCGGTCTGCGCGGCGATCTGGGCGATCCCCGTGCTCATCGTCCCCGTTCCGAGGATCGCGATCCTCTTCATGCGCAAAGCTCCACCGCCAGCGCGACCGCCTCACCGCCACCGAGGCAGAGCGCCGCCACACCGGTCTGCTTGCCCCGATCGCGCAGCGCGTGGAGCAGCGTCACCAGCACGCGCGCACCCGAGCAGCCGATCGGATGCCCCAGCGAGACCGCGCCTCCGTGCACGTTCACGCGAGCCGGATCGAGCCCGTGCTCCTTGACCGCGGCCATCGTCACGCCCGAGAAAGCCTCGTTGATCTCGTGCAGATCCCAGTCCCCGGGCTGCGTGCCCGTGCGCTGGTAGAGCTTTGCGAGCGCGCGAATCGGCGCGATCGTGAACCATTCCGGCTCCACCGCCGCGGTTGCGTCGGCAATGATGCGGGCGAGCTTCTTCAAACCCAGGGCATCCGCCTTCTCGGCGCTCGTCACCAGCAGAGCCGCCGCACCATCGTTGATCGTCGACGCGTTGGCCGCGGTCACCGTGCCATCCTTGCTAAAGGCGGGCCGCAGCTTGGCGAAGCGAGCGGGGTCGCTCCGCCCGGGCTCCTCGTCCTGATCGACGATGACGGGGTCGCCGCGGCGTTGTGGCACCTCGATCGACAAGATCTCCGCCTTGAACTTGCCCTGGTCCTGTGCGGCCAGCGCGCGCCGGTAGGACTCGCCCGCGAAGGCGTCCTGATCCTCACGGCTGAAGCCGTACTTCTTCGCGACCGTGTCGCCGCAGTTACCCATGTGGACGTTGCTGTAGGGGTCCCAGAGGCCGTCGTAGATCATGCTGTCGACGATCTCCGCGTTGCCCATGCGGTAGCCACCACGCGCCTTCGGCAGCAGGTAGGGTGCGTTCGTCATGCTCTCCATGCCGCCCGCGACCAGGATCTCCGCGTCATCGACCAGGATCTCCCGCCGCGCGAACATCACAGCTTGCAGCCCGGAGCCGCACATCTTGTTGACGGTGATGGCCTCGGTCGAGACCGGCAGGCCCGCCTTGATGACGGCCTGGCGCGCCGGTGCCTGGCCCATGCCGGCGGAGAGCACGTTGCCCATGTAAACCCGCTCCACTTGTTCCGGCTGGGCGCCCGCCCTCTGGACCGCCTCCCGAACCACGAGCGCTCCCAGGTCGGAAGCCGAAAACGCAGCCAGCGCGCCCTGGAAGGACCCGATCGGGGTCCGCACCGCACTCGAAATCACCACCTCTTTCATTGTTCCTCCTAGAAAAGTTCCTAAGCTGTGCTTCCAGCGCCCGTCCCGCGCCGGGTTC
>DAOVBF010000265.1 GCA_030673955.1 Deltaproteobacteria bacterium | reverse complement strand
GGCGAAGGCCGCCGTCGAACGGCCGAGCTCCTCTCGCTCATCGTCGGCGACGGCTACTCCTCCCGACTCTTCCGCGAGGTGCGCGACCAGCGCGGCTTGGCCTATGCGATCTATACCTCGCTCGCGACCTACGTGGATGCTGGGAGCTTCAATATCTACTTCGCCGTGGCGCCGGAGAAGCTGGACGAAACCCTCGAGGTGGTCGGCCGGGTGTTGGCCGACGTTCGCGCGGGCGGACTCTCGGCGGATGAGCTCGAGGCGGCCAAGCAGCACCTGCGGACGAGCACCGTGCTCGGGCAGGAGTTCAGCGGTGCGCGCATGGCCTTTCTAGCGGAGCAGGTGATGCTGGGCGATCGAGACCTGAGCCTGGCGCTGGAGCTGGACGCCATCCAGCACGTCAGTCTGGCGGAGCTGCGCGAGCTGGCGGCCGGTCTCCTGGCCGGGCCGCTAGCGCTTGCCGCGGTCGGTCCCCTCACCCCCGATCGCTTTGCCCGCACCGGCTGGGAGCTTCCTGCTTGAGCTCTCCGCGCGTGCGCATCCTGCGGGTACGCGGGCGCCGTGACGCCGACCTTCCGCTGCCGGACTTTGCCACGCCGGATAGCGTTGGGGCCGACCTGCGCGCCGCGGTCGAGAAGGACGTCGTGCTTGCCCCCGGTGAGCGGAAGCTCATTCCGACGGGGTTTGCGGTCGCGATCCCCCCGGGCTACGAGGGGCAGGTCCGGCCCCGTAGCGGGCTCGCCCTACGACACGGCATCACGCTGCCCAACGCCCCGGGCACCATCGACCCCGACTATCGTGGCGAGATCCAGGTCATTCTTCAGAACACGAGCGTGAGCCCGTTCGTGGTGCGCCGCGGTGAGCGTATTGCGCAGCTCGCGATCTCCCCCGTCACGCGCCCCGTCTTCGAGGAGGTCGACGAGCCGGAGGCGCTGGGGAAGACCGAGCGCGGGGCGGGTGGCTTTGGTCACACGGGCCGCTGAGCCAGTGAGGCGAGAGCAGTCGACCGCCGATGACAGCCTGGGATGGGCGTCTGCCGGCGGATTGTCGGCGAGGTTGCAGGGGATCATGGGGCAGGGCTAGGGTCCCGGGCAAGAGAAGGTCAGGTGGATCCCACGGCGCCGGAGCAAGAGCCCGTGACGGGCGACGTAGACGAGGGCGGGGAGCGCCCGGCTTTCGGGCCGGATGTCGTGCATCCCCGCCCTCCGACCCCGCGGACCCCCGAAAAGGTCCGCTGGCGGCCCAGCAATCTCACGCTGCGGCTGATCACCGGGGTGATCATTATCCCGCCCGTGGTCTGGGTCTGCTACGTGGGTGGCATGGTCTACGTAGGGGTCATCATCGGCATCAACTGCCTCGCCGTAAACGAGTTTTACGACTTCATCAGTCAGAAGGGAGCCACGCCGCACCGCCTGCTCGGTACGCTGGCGGCTGCCACCCTGCCGCTGATCGTCTTCGTCGGCGACGCCTTCTATGCGACGAGCTTCATGACCGCTCTGCTCTTGGGGGTGATGATTCTGCAGCTCACCAAGGCCGAGATCCGCGAGGCGATCGCCAGCGTGTCCGCGACCTTTTTCGGCGTCTTCTACGTGGGATGGCTCCTCTCCCACGCGGTGTCGGTACGCTTCATCTACAGCGACCTCACCCGGCGTTACGGGGAGGCGAACACGGTCGACATCGACCCCCAGATCGGCTTCTTCTTCATGATCGTCTGTCTGGTGGCTGCGGTGAACTGCGACGTGGGCGCGTACTTCATCGGGCGCCGCTACGGCCGCCACAAGCTCGCGCCCGCCATCAGTCCGAACAAGAGCGTCGAGGGGGCGCTCGGGGGAATTGTGCTGGGCGCGGCGGCGGCCGTCATCGCGAAGTTCGTCTTCGACTACCTGGTCCCGGGCCAGCTCTCGAAGGACTTCACGATCACCATCGCGGCGATCTTCGGTGTGGTGATCGCCTCGGTGGCGGTGTTGGGAGACCTGGTCGAGTCTGTGCTCAAGCGGGACGCACGCCTCAAGGACGCCGGAGCCATCCTGCCCGGCGTTGGTGGTGTACTCGACCGCATCGATTCGGCACTGCTTGCGATCCCCGTCATGTACTATCTGCTGCTCGCGTACTACTACGTGCGCTTCATGGTGTAGGCTTACTGAGGAGAAGAGCATGATCCCCCGCTACACGCGACCCGAGATGGCCGAGATCTGGAGCGAGGAGAGCCGCTACGGGCGATGGACCCGCATCGAGGTGGCTGTTTGTCGAGCGCTCGCCCGGCGCGGCAGCATTCCCGCGGACGCCTTCGAGGCCATCGAGACCCGGGCGCACGTCGATCCCGGACGCGTGGCCGAGATCGAAGCTCGGGTCCAGCACGATGTGAACGCCTATCTCGATGCGCTGGCGGAAGCCGTGGGACCGGCGGCCCGCTACATCCACCTGGGCCTCACGTCGTCGGACGTGCTGGACACGACGCTGGCGCTACAGCTGCGCGACGCGGCGGATTTGATCCTGGCGGAGTGCGATCGCGTGCTCACGGTGCTTCGCAGTCGGGCGCTCGAGCATCGGAACACCTGCTGCGTGGGTCGGACACATGGCATCTTTGCGGAGCCCACCACGTTCGGTCTGAAGCTGCTGTACGCCTTCGATGAGATGCGACGTCAGCGCGAGCGACTTGTGCGCGCGCGCGAGGCGATCGCCGTGGGGAAGATCTCGGGCGCCGTGGGAACCTTCGCCCATCTGGAGCCCGGGATCGAGGAGGAGGCGCTGGCCGAGCTAGGCCTGCAGCCGGCCGCGGTCTCGACCCAGATCGTCTCGCGCGATCGCCACGCGGAGTTCACGACCACGCTTGCGCAGGTCGCC
>DAOVBF010000052.1 GCA_030673955.1 Deltaproteobacteria bacterium | reverse complement strand
CACTCGGATCATGTCTTTTACACGCAGGTGCTGCCTCGGCTGGCGGAGGATCTGAGAAGCGATGTCGCCGTCTGCCTCAAGCGGATCGTCTATCCCTACCTCTGTCAGCCTCCCGAGATTCCTGTCGCACACGGGATTACGTTGTACCGGCCTTTCCATCGCCCCGAGGCTCAAATCCGTCGGCTCGTGGAATTGACGGAGTCCACGGCGCACTTCGAGCTCGAGCGCGTGCGCCGCGAGCGCGCGGCGACGCTCGAGCGCATCTTGCTCGAAGAAACCCTGTTGACCGCTTACCAACCGATTGTACGTGTCCCCGGGCGGGAGGTGATCGGGTACGAGGCCCTGATGCGCGGATTCAGACGATGCTCGGCGAGCTGGAGATCGTCGAGGCGCTGGGAATCCCATGCGTACAAGGCTACCTGCTCGGTCGCGCGGGCCTGCTGGGCGGCTCGGACGAGGCCTCCCCATCGAGCTAGATGCGAGGGGCTGCTCCCTTCGGCAAGTGGAGCCTCCGCGTTGACGCCAGGCTTCTAGCCGCGCTCGGTCCTGCTCGCCCCGCGCCGTCGAGTGTGGATCAGCTTATCGTGGTGCTTGCGCAGCTGCCGTCGCACCCGCTCGAAGGCTTCCACGATCGACTCTTGGAGCTCGTGATCGTTCGCGCTGGATGCGACCTCCAGATCCTTGCCGGTCACGTGCACGTGCGTCTCGTGCTGCTCGCCGTTGCGGTTCATACTGACTTCGAACTTCGAGGTCTCCGGAAACTCTTCCTTCAGACTGTTCGCGAGCCGCTCGCATCCTTCCTTGATGGCATCGGAGCGTGGCAGATCGCGAAAGTGGATCCGAACGGTCATGTGTTTTGGTCTCCCCAGCCCCCCTGGGACTTCGAGACAAGTATAGCGAGACTGGCGACGTCTCGGATCCGGAAGAACACCCTCTATTTCACAGTGTTACCCTCTGGTATTCGGTCTGCTAAGCTTGGCCTCGGCGGGTAGACCCAATCGGTATTGGGGGTGGCCTTCAAAGCCATTCGGGCCTCTGACGACAGGGGCTCAGCGCGTTCGACTCGCGTTACCCGCCGCCGACCTTTTCGGGTCGGCTGGCTGAGGTCCGCATCAGTCCAGCACCACCCCGAGCAGCCGCTCCACGAACGCGCCCCCGAGCCATGAGCCCACAGGGATCGCCAGATACAGCGCGAACCGCAGACGCGTCGGCGCATCGAAAGGCCACTCGCGCACCGACTCCACGAAAGACCGGTAGGCGATGAGGTCCGCGAGGCTGAGCGTTCCCGCGCGGCCCGCGATGGCAGAGTCTCTGAGCGCCGCAGTGTCGCCCTGAATCGCCTCCGTGAGGCGTCTCAGTTCAGCACGCTTGGCCTCACGGATCCGTCGACGGATGCCACGCACCGGAAGGAGGAGCGTCGTCGTCGCTGCTGCGAGCGCCAGGCCGCCGGTCAGTACGACCGCCCAGATGAAGCTTCGATCGAGCGCGTTGATCGAGTAGATCGAGATCAGGACGAGGCAGGGCAGCGCGGAGCCCAGGCCCTGACGCGCGAAGGGCGCGAGGGGCCCGAGGTCGAGGAGATTGATTTTCCGGATCCTCCCCGCCAGGATGGAGAAACAACGTGCGTCGTCGAGGATCTCGTAGATGAAACGCCCCAGGTTCCAGCACACGACGATCCCGATCCCCCACATCCAGGCCTGCTCGAGGTGCCAGTAGCCGCGGCTGAAATAGAGCGCTGGATCTCGATCGATGATCAGCGCCGTCAGCGGGACGATGCCCATCCCCACGATTCCCGCGATCCGATTCGTCCGAACGGCACGTGCATCGAAGTCTCGAGGACGTACCCCGCGCTCTCGCCCGTCCCATGCGAATAGCGGCCGAAGCTCCTCGAAGTTCCGCTGCGCGCCGAGCGTTGCGTAGCGCCGAGCGGTGGGCATGTAGGCGACCAGCAGCGCGAGCAGCACCCCTGTGCGTCCATCCCGGCTTTCCCACAGCCACTTGTCGCTGGCTACGAGCTCCCCGATGCCGCCCGTGAGCCATTCCAGTAAGGCGAACAGAGCCAGCAGGCCGATCGCGGTCGCCGCGCCGACCCAGAGCGGCGCCACCGGGACGGCCCCGAAGAGCCGATCGTTCCAGAGGGTCGGCGGGTGTTGCTCGATTCCTGCCTTAGCCACGGCTCCCAGCGGCATCGGATCTGGCGCTCTCGGGCGCAACGTTGGAAGGTGACGGGCCTGTCCCCCAGAAACAGCCTGCGCATGCAAGCCACTCGGGTGACACAGGACCCGCCTCGGCATCTTATCACGCCCGCTAACACGGGCGCCGCGAGCCACTGGCCCTCTACTGCTGGGCGAAAACGCGCTTGAGGAGGGGCGTCACCCGCGCGGCGGGGTCCGTGCGGATCTGGCTCTCCTCCTGCGCGACGACTGTGAAAAGCCCGTCGAGAGCCTTGTTGGTCACGTACCTGTACACGTCCAGGTCCGGCTTCGAGGCCAAGGGAAACGAGCTATACAGGTCCACGAGCTCCTGATAGCGATTCACGACGCCGACCTGCTGCATCTTCTGTTCGACGATCGGCGAGAAGCGCTGGCGTAGCTGGTCGCTCGTCTTGGCGCGGAAATAGTCAGTGGCCGCCGTCTCGCCGCCCTGGAGGATCTGCCGCGCGTCCGCGAAGCTCATCTCTCGCACGGCATCGATGAAGACATCCGTCGCCTCACCGGAAGCCTTCTCTGCGGCGCGGTTCATGGCCACTTCGAACTCGTCCACCTTACCGCCAAAACCGATGCGGCGCAGCCCGTCCCCCATCTTCTCCAGCTGGTCGGGGAGTGCGATCCGGATCAGCTCATTGGTCAGGAAGCCATCCATGCGCGAGGTCGAGTCGACCGCATTTCGCGTCCCGACCTCAAGCGCCTCCTTGAGACCCGAGACGATCGTGTCGTCGTCGAGCGGCTGGAGCCCCAGCGCGCTCGATGTCTTCAGCAGGCTCTCCCAGGCTGCACCGGCACCGGAGGTCGCACAGCCCGACAGCGCCAGGCCGATGCTCAGGGCGACGGACGCGGCTACGCACTGGGTGCTGCATCGCATCATGCTCTCCTCTCGTTGGGACTCGAGGTGGGGCTAGTACTCGATGATGGCGGGTAGCGTCTTGGCCTCCTCGACCCAGTCCCGCACGGCCGAGGTGCTGGGCGCTTGCCGGACGAGCTTCTTCTCCGCGTTGATTTGCGCCAGCTTAGCAGCAAGGTTCTCTGGATTTCGGTTGCGCAGCTCATTCACGGTGTCCACCCCCGCGCCCTCGAGCAGCTCCGCGTACTGGCCGGCGACACCCTTGATGCGAAACAGGTCGGACATGTTGACCCACCTCAGAATCAACGCATCCGCGATGCCCGTAGTCCGCGCCAGCTCCTCGCGACCGCGGCGGGTCGCCCCGGCCTTGAGCAGTGCGTCCGGAGTGGCGATCCCCGCGCTGCGGAGCTTCTCCCCGTAGGACGG
This sequence comes from Deltaproteobacteria bacterium, assembly GCA_030673955.1. Lineage (GTDB taxonomy): Bacteria > Myxococcota_A > UBA9160 > SZUA-336 > SZUA-336 > SMWZ01. Next base: position 4,217 of record DAOVBF010000052.1, on the reverse strand, counting down.
GCCGATGCCTTCGATGTCCTCGATGCTCTTTGCCATCTTGCAGTCTCCTCGGCGGCATCCCGTGCCGCGTGGCTATTTCCCGAAAAGCTTTTTTCTCCTCAGGCGGGATCCACCCTCCCGATCTGGGAGCTACGCGCTCTGTTCGGAGTTGGTTACGCCGCAGTAAATGAGCCGCCCCGATGGCTCTGCTCCGGCGGGCCAGCCTCTTATACCCCGATTCCGCGGCGCAAGAGAAGAGGTGCCTGTCCCGGTGGTATTCCGGATCGGGCCGCCTCGCCGCGGTGTGGACTGCATCGTTTTCGCCGCGCCAATCGGGGCGGGACCGTCCGGCTTTCTGTGCTGGACACGCTACGCCCGCTTGGAGTAGGAAGGCTGGGAAGCTCGCGGGCTCAGCGGGAGGGAGGGGGAAGATGGATTTCAGCAAGTTCTTCGAGTCGATCCAGGAAAGTTTAGGGGGCGGCCTGCCCAACTTGTTGGGCGCCCTGGTCATCCTGGTGGTGGGCTGGCTGATCGCCGTGGTCGCACGGGCGGGTGTGCGCAAGCTGCTCGGCGTGCTCGGTGTCAATCAACGGATCTCTTCCCAGGCGGGGGAAGGCGTGGACGTCGAGGCCGGCACGGCCAAGGTCGTCTACTGGCTGATTCTGCTGCTGGCCGTGATTGCCTTCCTCGATGCACTGGGTCTTCGACTCGTCTCCGAACCGCTACAGGCTCTCGTAAGCCAGTTCCTGGGTTATGCCCCGAAACTGATCGCGGGCGGCGTGCTGCTGCTCGTGGCCTGGGTGCTGGCCACCGTTGTGCGGAAGATCGCCAAGGAGGCCCTCGCGGCGACGAGCCTCGACGAGCGACTCGAGGGTCAGGCGGGAGGCAGACCCCTGAGCGACACCCTGCCCAACGTTCTCTACTGGCTCATTCTTCTGCTCTTCCTGCCCGCGATCCTCGGTGCTTTCGAGGTGCGGGGGCTCTTGGAGCCCGTTCAGGGCATGCTCGACGAGATCCTGGCTATGTTGCCCAATATTATCGGGGCCGGCGTGATCGGGCTGGTCGGATGGCTTGTGGCGCGGATCGTGCGCGACCTGGTCAGCAATCTGCTCGCCGCAGCAGGTGCGGACCGGCTCGGCGAGTCGGTCGGGATGCGGGGGACGATGACCTTGTCTCAGCTGGTGGCCCTGATTGTGTATATCCTGATCCTGGTTCCGGCCATCATTGCCGCGCTCAACACCCTCCAGCTTGAAGCGATCACGGCGCCCGCGACCGAGATGCTTTCGGCGTTCCTGACCGCGTTGCCCAACATCTTCGCCGCAGTCGTGATCCTGGCCATCGCGTATCTGGTTGCTCGCCTGGTCGCCACCCTGGCGCAGGATCTCCTGGGCGGTGCGGGCTTCGATCGGCTGCCGGAGAGGATCGGGCTTGCTCAGGCCTTCCAAGGTGATGTCACTCCCTCCAGGCTCGTCGGGATGGGTATCGTCTTTTTCGTGATACTCTTTGCGAGCGTCGAGGCGGCCGGGCGGCTCGGCTTTTCCCAGGTCTCGGACCTGGTCTCGATGTTCATTGAGTTCGCGAGCCAGGTTCTGCTCGGGACGGTGATTATCGCGGTGGGCTTCTGGCTATCCAACCTCGCGCATGCAGCCATCACCCGCATTTACGGGGAGGATTTGAGCGCGGTTGCGAACGTCGCGAGGTTCGCGATCCTCGGTATCGTGCTGGCGATGGGACTCCGCGCGATGGGTCTGGCCGACGACATCGTGAACCTGGCGTTCGGCCTGACACTCGGCGGCGTGGCCTTTGCATTCGCGTTGGCGTTCGGACTCGGAGGTCGCGAGGCCGCGGGGCGTCAGATGGAACACTGGCTGAGCCGAATGCGCCGGGAATAGCCCGCCCGAAAGCGTCCGCGGGGGTAAATGAGCATGCAGAGTCGTAGCTGGCGGCAGAGGGTCCATCGCATCGTCGAGCGGGACCTCTGGAGTCCCGAGGCCACCGCGCGCACGGGGATCGCCTGGGTACGGCGGGTCCTCCCGCTCGTGGTCCTCGTCGCGCAGGGAATCGTCCGGGACCTGCTCCTGCTGCGCGCGAGCGCGCTCACGTATTACACCGTGCTCGCGCTGATTCCGCTGCTCGCGATCGCGCTGTCGCTCGTGGAGGCGCTCGGCGTAAGCGAAAATCTGGCGGGGATCATCGTTGATAAGCTTGCCGCGGGAAGCCCCGAGGCAGGCCAGCGCATACTGGACATCGTCCAAAAGGTCGATTTCGGAACGCTGGGAACGCTCGGTGCCGCGATGCTCTTCGCGACGACCCTGCTGGGCATCAGCAGCATCGAGCGCACACTCAACACGATATGGGGTGTGCAGCAGACACGTCCCTGGGAGCGCCGCTTACCCGACTACCTTGCGGTGCTCATCATCGCGCCCCTGCTGCTCGGGGTCGCGCTCTCGCTCGGAACCACGCTGCAGAGTCAGACGCTCTTGCAGCGCCTGCTCGAGATTCCGGGCTTCGAGTTGCTCTACACGCTGGGTCTCCGCCAGGCGCCCCTGGTGTTCCTGTGGCTCGGCTTTGCATTCATCTACTGGTTTCTGCCCAACACGAAGGTGCGGGTCCCCTCGGCGCTCCTCGGCGGACTGATTGCGGCAGTTCTTTTCACGCTGGCGCAGCAGGTTTACGTCGGCTTCAACGTGGGTGTCAGCCGCTACAACGCGCTCTTCGGGGGCCTGGCAGCGCTCCCGCTGCTGCTGGTGTGGATCTACATCTCCTGGGTGGTCGTTCTGCTGGGAGCCGAGGTCGCTTTCGCGCATCAGAACCTCACCCCGATGAGTCGCGAGCGGCGTGCTGAGAAGCCGGGGCCCGCTGCGCGCGAGCTGATCGGGCTGGCGATCGCCACCCATGTGGCCCGAGCGTTCCGAGACGGCGAAGGCGCCGTCGGCGTCGAGTCGATGGCAGAGGCACTCAACGTTTCCGTGCGAAGCGTGCGGGCCATCGTTGCTGATCTCGAAGGCGCCGGGCTCATCTCGGCGCGGGCAGATGCCAGGCCCGAAGCGTTCCAGCTCGGGCGCGCCGCTGAGCGGATTCCGGTCGCGGAGGTGTTGGACACATTGCGCGGAGCTCGTGACGCACACTCACTGCTCGGGGAGCTTGGCAGGCCGGTCGAAGAGCTCTTGGCCGAGATGGACCGCCAGACCACGGAAGCCCTCGCCGGGCGGACGCTCGCCGACCTCGTGCAGAGGCTGCCCACGCCCTCTTGACGCTGGCCCGGGGGCGAGCGGGGGGCTACTTCGGGAAGACGACCTTCGTTTCTCGGAGCTCGTAGCCCTCGAAGACACCCTGCACCACGTACGGGTCTCGCGCGGCGATCTCGCGAGCGCGTTCGAGGTCCTCGGCCTCGAATACGATGAGGCTCCCGATGGCCTGGCCGCCTGCATCGAGTAGTGGGCCTGCGTGCCGGATGCGTCCGGCGGCTTCGAGTTCCTGGAGGCGCCCGAGGTGGGCAGCACGGTGGAGCTTGCGTAGCTCGAGGCCCCGGGGGCCGTCGCGTCCTATGAGTGCGTAGAATGGCATGCCGCGAAGCGTACCGCAGGTGATCCAGCGCGACGAGCCGAGCGGGGCGACGCGTCTGTCCATCACGGGGACCTCCCGTCAAGCCGCCGCAGCCTGCGCGCCCTCTAGGAGTGTCTGCGATCTTCCGATCTCTGGGAAGACCGGTCACGGGGCAGGAACGGGGATGGACGGCGAGACGACATCGCAGGCGGAGCTACTCGAGGAGCTCGAAGAGCTCCGCCGCACGGTTGCGGAGCTGCGCAAGCGCGAGCTCGAGCGGATCTGTACCGAGCAGGAGCTCCGAAGAGAGCTGCGCCTCGTGACGGAGAACGCGAAGACGACGGCGCGCATTCTCCGCTCGACGATCGATGTCTCGAACCAGGCGATCCGGGAGCTGCGCAAGGCCAAGAAGCGGGCCGAGGCAGCCACTCGCGCCAAGAGCGATTTTCTCGCCAATATGAGTCACGAAATCCGAACGCCCATGACGGCGATCCAGGGCTTCACGGAGCTCTTGCTGGAAGAGGGCGACCTCGGCCGCGCGCCCTCCCGTCGGATCGAGCAGCTGCATACGCTCAAGCGGAACGGGCAGCACATGATGCAGATCCTCAGTGACATCCTCGATATTGCGAAGATCGAGGCAGGCAAGATCGAAGTGGAACGGCTGCTCGTATCGCCCTCCGAAGTCGTTGCCG
>DAOVBF010000190.1 GCA_030673955.1 Deltaproteobacteria bacterium | reverse complement strand
TACCCAGGATCGAGCCTACGATGAACCAAAGCGGACGGTTGGGACGGATGGGCGACTCCGGCGGGATCGCCCACTCGACGACCCTGAACTTCTCGCCCTTCTGCGCCAGCTCGATGGTGTGTCCCATCTTCGCGTCCACCCGCTTGAGCTGAAGCTCGCGGATCGCGTCGCTCATGTTCGCTGCGGTTGCCTCGAGCCGATCCAGCTCCGCGGCGTGCCGTGCCGTGTTCTCGATACGCGACTCGTACTCCGCGATCTCCAGCTTGACGCGCTCGATTTCATTCGCGAGCACACGCGCCGAAACTTGGTGATTGCGGAGTTCCTGCTGAAGCCCCTGGACCTCACGTGAGATCGGCCCCGTTTGTCCCCGAGCGGCCCCCTCGATCATGACCTCCAGCGCAGCGATCTCGGCCTCGGCTTGCACCACGTCGGGGTGCCGGTCGGTCTTGCCCTGGGCGCGCAATCCGTTGAGCACCAGCTCCAGCATCTGCTTGCGTTTGATGGGGTCGTGCTCGCCACTCGCACCGGAGCGCCGCACCTGTTCAATCTGTTTCCGGATCGCCCCTATCTGGTCCCTGGACACTTCGAGATTCGTGCTCATGGTCATGAAGTTGGTTCTCAGCCGTTCGAGGTGCTGTGTGTTTACAGCGAGCTGCTCGGGCAGCTCACCATGATGCTCTGCCTTGAACGCTGTGATTTGCTGCCAAAGCCGTTCCAGCTCACCGCGGCTCTCCGCCAGCTCATTCTCGATGAACTCGCTCGCGCCCTTGGCTTGCAGCTCCCGATCCGCGAGGTGCGCAGCAATGAAATCCCGGGTGAGTCGGTTCGCGACATCGGCCACGATCACGCGATTCTCGCTGCGGAACGCGATCCGGAAAGACTCGAGCGTGGGCGGCTTGCGCGGGTCGATGATCGCCGGAGGCAGGGGATCGATGCTGACGGCCTCCCGCATCATCTGGACCAGCTCTTCGCGAGGCGCGGATACGCCGGGATAGAGGTCGAACTCGTCGATGATGGCGCTCACGTTGTCACGCGCCAGAATCTGCAGCTTGAGCTGCCCGTAGCGGGCCTCGGTCTCGGCCACCACGGTGGTCTGCACCAGCGTATCCGGGATTCCCTGGGGCTCCACGAGCACGATCGAAGCGGCCTCGTAGGTTGGCGGCAACCCCAGCGCAAGGCCCAGGGCCCCCACCACGCCCAGGACCGCCGGAACCAGGAACCACCCGATTCGCCTACGCAGAATTCGGGTCAGATCCTCCAGGCTAAAGCTGATCTCGTTCGTTCTGTCTCGCATCGCTATCGCGTCCTCTCCACGCTGGAGCGCAGCCGGTGCCCAGCCCCGGCCGCTTTGCCCCTTCATGCCACAAGCATGCCAATCCCAGGGCGGCTCGAATGATGGGAACCCGTAGAGCCGTGTGTAGTCAACTACATATTACAGGTAGCCGGTCGCCGTCAGGAAGAACGTCAAGGGCTTGCGCAAGGAGCTCGCCGAGGGTTGGAGCGGGTCCCTGCGAGCCGCAGGGGCAGGTGCAGGCGGGGTCAGGAGGCTGCCACAAAGGCCACAACGTGGCGAAAAATGGGCCGATTCGGGCGCCCGGGAACTCAGTCAGCCAGACCGCACTCCTTGATCTTCTGGAGCAGGGTCTTGTAGCTCACCTCCAGGATCTTGGCGGCCTTCTTGCGGTTCCAGTTGGTCTGGTAGAGCACGCGCTGGAGCGCCTCCCGCTCCGCCTCACGCGCGGCCCGCCGCCCGATCTCGCGCAGGGCGATCTGCTCACCGCCCTCCTCGATCTCCTGGTCGACCATCCGCTCCAGGGAGCTCGCCGAGCTCTTGGGCGGGCCCAGGGAGCTCAGGGAGCCGCTTGCACCGAAGATCTCCTCCGCAATCGGGTCCTCGCTCTGCAAAACGACGATCCTCTTCACCATGTTCTCGAGCTCCCGGACGTTCCCCGGCCAGGCGTAGGCCAGAAAGCCTCTCATCAGCTGATCCGAGATGCTTTGCACCTCGCGTCGATACTTCCGGCTGTACTGCCGCAGGAAGTAATCCGCGAGCACCGGGATCTCCTCCACCCGCTCCCGCAGGGGTGGGACACAGATGTTCACCACGTTCAGGCGGTAGTAGAGGTCCTCCCGGAAGCCGCCTTTTCCAACCATCTCCTCCAGGTTCCGGTTGGTGGCCGCGATCATGCGTACGTCGACACGGACGTCCTCATGGCCGCCCAGCCGCGAGAACTCGCCGTCCTGCAGCACCTGCAGCAGCTTGGCCTGAAGGGGCGGACTCATCTCGGCGATCTCATCGAGAAACATGCTGCCCTGGTGGGCGAGCTCGAACTTGCCGGCCTTCCGGGAGGACGCGCCGGTGAAAGCGCCGCGTTCATAGCCGAAGAGCTCACTCTCCAGCAGCTGCTCGGGAAGCGCTGCGCAGTTGACCTTCACGAAGCGACGGTTCTTGCGGTTGGAGAGCTCGTGCAGGGTGCGTGCGACGACCTCCTTGCCCACGCCACTATCGCCGCTGATCAGGACCGTCACGTCGGCATCCGCGACCTGCTCCAGGATCTCTCGGATCCGGGTCATCTTCTCGGAAGCCCAGAGGAAAGTCGTCCGCTCCCGTTCCTCGTGTTCGCGCACCAGCTCACGGAGCTGCTCGCGCTCGGCCCTCAAAGTAGCCGTCTCCAGTACCTTCTGGAGCGCGATCTCGAGCTCCTCCTCCTCGAAGGGCTTGTTGATGTAGTCGGCAGCTCCCAGATTGATGGCGTCTACGATCGTGCTCGCCTTGCCGACGACGGAGAGCATGATCACCGGAATCTTCGGGTTTACGCTCTTGATCCTGCGAAGCGTCTCGATGCCATCCATGCCGGGCATCATCACGTCGAGCACGATCACATCGGGGGTGCTTCCGCCTTCGAGCATCTCCATGGCCTTGGCCCCGTCCTCTGCCAGCAGCACGCCATAGCCCTTGAGCGGAAGCAGGTTCTTGAGATAGGTCCGAATCACCTCGGCGTCGTCCACGACGAGCACCGTTCGACGCTGCGGCGCCGTGCGCGCATTCGCTCCGAGCTTCGTCACGATCTCATCCCCCTACAGCCCCTGCGGTAACAGCACGCGGAACAGGCCGTGGCCGAGCGAAGGTACGGCTTCGATCGTACCACCATGCGCTTCGACGATCTTGCGACAGATGGCGAGACCTAGCCCGACGCCGTCCGAGTCCGATTCGGCGGCGGCCCGCCCCCGGACGAACGGCTGGAAGATCTGCTCCTCCTCCTCTTTGACGACGCCAGGCCCTTCGTCCTGGAGCGAGAGGCAGAGCCACGCACCCCCATCGAGTTCCAGATGGTGGGTCGTGATCCGCACCAGACCGCCTTCGGGGCCAAACTTCGCGACGTTCACGAGGAGGTTGATGAACACCTGCTCCACCTGACCCGCGTCCACGCGCACCTCGTCGTCTTCGGCCTCGAGTTCCAAGCAGACCTGCACACCCCGATCCTCGAGGAGGGGCCGCGTCGCGTCCACCGCTGCCTGGACGATGAGGTGGAGCCGCGCGGACTTCCGCACCACGCGCAACGCGCCAGGGGCGTCGGGCGTCGTCATCTCGATGAGATTGTCGAGCAGAGCCGAGATGCGGCCGCTCGCGCGCCTAGCTTCCTCCAGGAAGCGACGCTGCGTCGGGTTGATCGCGCCTGCCCTTTCGTCGAGCAGCATTCGCAGGTAGCCACGCACGGCCGTAGAAGCGGTACGAATCTCATGCTCGATCATGCCCGGGATCTCCCCGCGCAGCGGAGCCTGTCGCTCGCTCGGCTCCGCTGTCCGGCGAAGCGCCTCGCTGAGTCGCCAGATCTCGCCCTCCAGGCGGCTCTCGAGAGAGCGATCCCGCACGAGGAAG
>DAOVBF010000192.1 GCA_030673955.1 Deltaproteobacteria bacterium | reverse complement strand
ACCACCGCTCCACTTCCGGCGCCCCGATCAGATCGAGCGAGAGCCTCACGCGCTCCGCAAGCGCGCGCACTGCAGCACGCCAGTCCCGTGCGTCGGTTCTGATCACGACGTGATCCTCGGGGGGCCACTCGTCGGGAGCCTCAAACGCGGCGACGGCGTGCCGGTACACCGACAGGGACGCCTTGGCCGGGTCATTTGCGCCTATCGCACGGCGCGCGAGGCGCTCGAGTAGGATGGGCGTCGAGCAACGCGTTTCGACCAGCATCGCGTGCAGTCCACGGTCCCGCGCCCAATGCCGAGTCCGTCGTCGAAGTTCAGCTCGGCCGAACGTCGAATCGAGAACGGCTACGCGTCCGGACTCGACGACGGGCTCGGCACGACTGAGGAGACCCTCGTACCCCTCCTGGGTTTCCTCTTCGGTCTCGGTTCCATCCCCCCGGCCCATGTTGGGACTCGTTGACAGAGCAGCTCCTGCGCGGCGCTGACGCGGGCGGTTCGCGGGGATGACGACCCCGCATAGCTCATCCGCGATCGCCTCGGCCACTGAGCTTTTCCCGGTGGCGACGAGGCCACAAAGGATAACAACCGCCCCCCGCGATCGCGAACGCAGCACGCGCGCGGCCATCTCGACGTGTGGTCGTACCTTCACCGCAGCCGCCATGCGCTGCGTTGGCTGCAGTTCCGCATCTTCAGCGGCCAGGACGGCGACCTTTGCCCGCACCGCCGCGCGGTAAGCCACGCAATAGTCGACCACCCGGTAGAGGTCGAAGTCGTCGGTTGTCGACGCGTACTTCCGCAGCAAGCGCTCGGCGAGATCCCGCCGGCTCCGATAAGCCAGGTCCATCGCTAAGAAAGCCACGTCACACGCAGGGTCAATCTGGCGTAGATCGTCCCGGAACTCGAGACAATCGATGATTAGTGGCTCTGACTCGTCGGTCTCGAACCACACGTGTTGGAGGTGGAGGTCGCCGTGCCCGTCTACCAGCCGCCCGGCAGCTCGCCGTGCTTCGAACCACTGAGTGTGCTTATCGAAGAAGTCAGCAGCCCGAGCCGCAGCCCGGAGAAAGGTCTCTTGCGGTACCAGACGGCCAGCGTATTTCTTGAGTGTGCGGAAGTTCGCAGCGACCGGAGCTTCCATGCGTGCGCGCCACTCTGCTTCTGTGAACGCGCCAGGGATCCGCAGGCGATAGCTCTCGTGGAAGCGAGCGACCCGTTCGGCGATGGCATCGATATGCCTCTGCCGGAGCTTGTCGCCGCGCAGCAGGCTGAGCGCATCGCGTCCATCCGGCAATCGGCGCATGACCACACAGTGCTCCGGAGTGCCACGGTCAGCCTTCGGCCTCTTGAGCGACTCACGCACGGGGCCAACACGGATTCGCCCCCCCCTCTCCTGCACCGCCGCCAGCCCAAGATAGACGTCGGGAGCTAGTCGGCGGTTGAGCCAGAGCTCGCGCAGGCAGTCCACGTTGCGAGCCGCTCGAGTCGAGAAGTCGACGAAGTCGAGCTTAACCGCCTTGCGTAGCTTGTAGACGCGATGACGGGTGAGGAATACGTGGGAGATATGAGTCTGGACCTCCGCGATGCCGTCCTTGGCACTCGGATCGTGGGGATAGGCTGACGGACTCCTCAGCGCTGACAAGATTGCCTGGGAGATCGGCTCAAGCGACTCCCATCTGCGGGATTTGGAAGCGCATGCCCGGCCAATCGGTGTCTCAGGGCGCGATCGATACCCCATTCTTCCCCCTAACCCAGCACGGAGGTTTTGCAGCCACCCAACTCCGACAGCTGTATGATCAGCGCGAAGCTCCAGTCGATTGCGCTTTTAGCCGCCTCCACTCCTCCTCATCCTGCTCGGTAATCAACGCGGTCAAGATGTGAAACAGACGCAGCACGCCCGCATTCGTCACTCGATAGAGCACGTGAGTACCGTCGTTCCGCGCAGCGAGTATCCCCGCTCGTTTGAGCAACTGGAGGTGGTGGGAGATGTCTGACTGGTCGAGATCGGAGTGTGGCTCGATTTCGCTGGCACACCTCTCGCCTGCCGATAATAGCTGAAGGATGCCCAAGCGGACCGGATCCCCCAGAACCTGCAGCATCTCGGCTTCGCGCTCGTGGAGTCTGAGCCGGGACGACCTTCCCATGCTTCCTATGATCTCTTCCGTGTTCATGAGGCTCCTTTTACATCGGATGGTTACAGGGCAATTGACCGCTCGCAGTCGTCTCGGGAGAGCGCCGTCCGCATGCCTCTCCTGGCAACGCTACCGCTGGAGCTGCTTTTTTGGATGAAGTCGACTCGGGGCAGCAGCACTCGCTGCACGAGCTCAGGCCAGGCGAATAGTCTCGCAGTCCGCTGCGCCGTGCGCCGCAGCGCCTGGGCCTCGCGTGGGTGGGCGCGGAGCCGGTGAAACATTCCGAGGAATTCATGCGCATCCCCGGTCTCGAGCACCAACGCGTTCTGCCCCGCGACCGCGTAGTCTTCCCCGGAGCAACCCGTGCAAGCGATTCCGCCGGCGGCCATCGTCTCGAGTCCGACGAGGCCGAAGGGCTCGTGGTTGCTGTTGGCAAGCACGGCTGCCGCGCTCCGACCGAGGACCCGGCGGCTCTCGGCGTCCACGTGGGAGCACAGGTTGACCACGTCGGCACCATCCACGTCCCGAAGTGCGTCGAGCAGACCGCGTACGCCGGGCTCCCTCCATGCCCGATCGACCCAGCGCAGTCCATGGGCTCGAACAGAGGCCAGCACGTCCGCGCCATGGGGCTCCGCCCCGCCGCGCGCGATCAGGAGTGGCTGCCAGCCCGCGCGCTTCATCTCGGCGACGATCTCGACTGCGCCAAGCCAACGCTTGTCGGGATCCCAGCGCGCCATCTTCGTGAGAACCGTGCGGTCTCGGTAGCGGCGCCGCAGCTCTGAACAAGCCAGCCGGTCCGGGGGGTCGAAGGCATCGGACGGGAGCCCGTTGGGAATCGCGAGAGGATTTACACCCTCGCCCCACATGCGATGCTTCATGTACCGGCTGACAGTGGTGATTGTCGCTGCCCGCGTGAGCCGATCCCAGTCGATCCGCTCGAACCCGAACGTGTTGTTGGCGTTCCAGAGAATCGCGACGCGGTCGCGCACGCCCGCTCGCTCGAGCAGCCAATGCAGGTGCAGGACCGCATCGACCGTGTGCCACTCCTCCGCGAGGATGACGGCCCGCTCCCCGCGGCGCAGATGCGGGAGCAGCGTCTCCTGTGCTAGATGTGGCGGGAGCGTCCTTGCGGTCTCCGACCACTTACCCAATTCGCCGTCGTAAACACCGCCCGGGTGGTACCGGCTCACCCACTGAGCCCAGCGGTGGAGGTGGAGCAATCCCCGCCTCTCACGGCCGGGGAGGTCGGGATCACCGATAAACCAGAGGTGGGTCTCGAAGCCGAGAGACGCGAGGGTTTCGCTCAGTCCCTCGACGCGGGTGGCCAGACCCCCGGCCCGCGAGTAAGCGTCAGGCCCCTCAAAAGACAGTACGTGAAACTGCACGGCCGGTCTCCTTTTCACATGGATGCCCACTGTGGTGCGTGTCGTCCTTCGGCGACCTCGCGTGGCCGACCTCGTGCGCCTCGCAGATGGTCGCGAGCACTTCGCAGACCTCGGCCCTGGTGATCTCTCGCTTCTTCAGCCAGCGCTCCCGCGCCGCTTGGCGGGCGAGGTCGGCCAGAGAGAGCAGACCGATGACCTGCTCGGATTGATCGACGACCGGAAGGCGACGGACGCGCGACTCCTGCATGATGGCCTCGGCTTCATCGAGGTCGTCTCCCGGGTTGCACGCGCGGACGTCCGTCGCCATCGTGTCCGCGACCCGGAGCTCGTCCAGGGTCTTGC
>DAOVBF010000259.1 GCA_030673955.1 Deltaproteobacteria bacterium | reverse complement strand
GAACCGATGCGGAGATCCTGGAACGGCTCGGTCCCACGCTTCCCGTCTATCTGCGTGCCCTCAGCATGGGCAGCTTCACAAAAGCGCTCCGGAGCGAGCTCGATGGCTGGCTCTTGTCCGGCGAGCCGCGCGGAGAGGTTGTCCGCTACGAGGAGCTGCCCGCGCCGCAGCAGTTCGCGGTCCACCTGGCGTTTCGACTGGCCATTCTGGAGACGATTGCGCCGGATCTCTCCATCCCGCTCCTCGTGGGCCCGTGGCTGTCCCCCGACGTCGATGAGCGGAAGCTCGCGCTGGCGCGCGCACTGCGCAGGTTGGGATCCGCCGTCCAGGTGATCCAGATTGGCGTCGGGGAAGGCGCCTGTGGCCAGCACGCCAACCGCAGCTTGGTTTTGTCCTAGTCTGGCGGGCCCCGGCGCAAGGCGGCTTGCGCCACCCGCTCTTCGCTCGCGTTCCGCTCGCTGCGCGCGCCGCTTTGCGGCGCTTACAGGTTAACCCCAGCCGCCTTCGTCCGCTCGGAAGGCGTCGCGGATTAAGTGCACTTCGGGTGGCTGGTTGCTCGTGTCGACGGTGACCACATCGAAGCGAAGCGCGTCGTGACGAGGCAGAGGGTGTGTGGCAAGGACCTCCGCGGCGGCCCGAGTGAGGCGGCGTCGCTTCCGTCGATCGACCGACTCCGCCGCGGACCCGAAGCGGGAGTCAGAGCGAAGTCGAACTTCGACGAAGCAGAGCGTGCGACCCTCGAGTGCGACAAGGTCCAGCTCCGCGTGGCGCAGGTGCAGGTTGCGGGCTAGGATGCGAAACCCATGACGCTGCAGATGGCGCTCCGCGAGCTTCTCTCCGTGGCGACCCACCGCGCGGAGATTGCGCCATGGGGTACCCCCTGAGCGTTGAGCGGGCATGGCAGCCCCTTGCATTGGTGGGGGTGAGCACATATGACGTTATCCAAGCCCGCCGGCTGTGTCTACGTTGTTGCGACGCCCATCGGCAACCTCGACGATCTGAGCCCGCGTGCGGTGCGCGTCCTGCGCGAAGCGTCGGTGCTGGCCTGCGAGGATACCCGGAGGACGGCTCGCCTGTGTGCTCGCTTCGGAATCGGAACGCCACGGGTCTCGCTGCACGCCCATAACGAGAAGCGCCGTCTTCCTGAGCTGCTGCGCCGGTTGGAGGCCGGAGAGGCGGTCGCACTCGTCTCGGACGCGGGAACGCCCTTGCTCTCGGACCCCGGCGCGCGTTTTGTGCGTGCGGCGCTCGAGGGTGGTTTTCGTGTCGTTCCGATTCCGGGTCCATCGGCAATCCTGGCTGGGCTTGTCGCGAGCGGACTCCCCACGCGGCCTTTCACGTTCGTGGGGTTCCTGCCGCGCAAGGGCCGTGCGCGAGCGGACTGGCTTGATCGCTTACGTACGTTGCCAGGAAGTATCGTGCTCTTCGAAGCGCCAGGACGCGTGAACGACACGCTTCGCGATCTCCACAAGACCCTCGGTCCCCGGCCGATTGCGGTAGCGCGGGAGCTGACCAAGCGCTTCGAAGAGATCCTGCGCGGCCGACTGGGTGAACTCGATCTGCCAGAACTGCGTGGGGAGGTCACGTTGGTCGTGGAGGGTTGCCAGGCCGGGGCTGCGCGCGGTGCCGAGGAAGTACTCGCGGAGGAGGAGGCGGACGTGCAGATCGCGTCTCTCTTGGAGGAGGGGCACTCGACCCGCGATGCCGCGGGCGAGCTGGCACGAAGGCTGGGGATCTCCCGCACGGAGGCCTATCGCCGCGTACTCGAGCGTGTGAAGAAGGCTCGTGCCGACTAACAAAGCGCGACCGCTCGCGCCCAGGACCCGCTAATGCAAGCGGCGCGCTAGCGCCGCGCGCAGCGAGCGGAACGCGAGCGTAGAGCGGGTGGCGCAAGCCGCCTTGCGCCGGGACCCGCAGCTAGGAGCCCAGGATGCGGCGTAGCTCGCTCTCGTCGATCACCGCGACCCCGAGGGTCTCGGCTTTGCGCAGCTTCGCGCCCGGGTTCTCGCCCGCCACGACATAGTCCGTGTGATCCGAGACGGTGCTCGTGACTTTCCCGCCGGCGGCCTCGATCCGTTCCTGAACGCGTGTACGGGCTTCGCTGAGCGTGCCCGTCAGCACGAAGGTCTTCCCCTCGAGCAACCCGCCCTTGGCACCGCCAGCGGCGGGGCGCGTCGCCAGCCGCAGTAAGCTCCGCAATCGCCCGACCTCCTCGCGGTTCGCCGTGTCATCCAGGAACGCGCGTACGCTCTTCGCGATCATCGGCCCCACCTCGGGAATGGCCTCCAGATCCTCTCCGCTCGCCTTCATGAGCTCGTCGAGGCTGCTGTAGTGCTGCGTGAGGATGGTCGCGATGCGCTCACCCACATGGCGAATCCCGAGTGCGTACAGGAAGCGCTCGAGTGTGACGTCCCGCGAGCGCTCGATGGCTGCCAGCAGGTTGGCTGCCGACTTCTCGGCCAGGCGGTCCAGTGCGACGAGTGTGGGCTGCTCCAACCCGAAGAGGTCGGATGGGCGACCCACCAGACCCCGCTCGACGAGTTGGTCGATCAGCTTCTCCCCCAGGCCGTCGATGTCGAGCGCATTGCGGCTGGCGAAGTGCCGCAGGCGCTCCTTCACCTGCGCGGGGCACAGCAGGTTCGGGCAGCGCAGCGCGACCTCGTTCTCGAGTCGAACGGTGGGTGAGCCGCAGACCGGGCAGACGGTGGGCAAGCGATAGTCGCGCGTGCCCGCCGGGCGCTTCTCGCGAACGATCTTGACCACCTTGGGAATGACATCGCCGGCGCGTTCGACGAAGACCGTGTCGCCCACGCGCACACCGAGTCGTGACCAATCGTGCGTGGTAAGCAGGGGAGCGGGGGCCACTGTGACCCCACCCA
>DAOVBF010000229.1 GCA_030673955.1 Deltaproteobacteria bacterium | reverse complement strand
AAGCGGCCCGAGATGGGCCTTCTAGGCTTGGCCCGGGACCCGCTAAGGCTCTACTTCGAGCGGCGCCAGGAGATCCTCCACGCGTCTTCGGGCGGCGTAAACAGGATCCGCGTCCAGGACCTGGCGATAAGCCTCCGCGGCGCGCTCCCGGTCACCCGCGCGCTGGAAAGCTTCGGCTGCGAGAAGCCAGACGGCTGCGGGATCGGGATAGCCTTCAACGCCGGCGGCGCTGGCGTAGGCCTCGCCCGCCTCGGCGTACTGCTCCTGCTCCTCGAGCACGTAGCCCAGGAGCCGCAGCGCAATGGCGCGAAGCAGCGCCTCGCTGCTGAGTTCTTCCACGAGCGTCCGGAGACGCCGCCCGGCCGCCTCGAGCCGTCCCAGGTCGGCCTCCATTTCTGCGGCGCGCACCGCGGCGAAATGTGCGAACCGGGATCCCCGGTGCGACTCGACGAACCGGTCAAAGGCCTCCAGCGCCTCTTCGCGGCTCCGGGTCGCGCGCTCCTGATCCACCGGCTCCGGAGGTACCGCGGCGCGGAGATCAATACCCATCGACTCGGCAAAGCGCCGCTCGATCTGCTCGAGTTCCCGCGTCGCGTTGTCGTTGGATCGCCGCTGCCACTCATAGCCCCCGGCCACCAGAGCACCGCCGATCACGATCGCACCTATCACCCCGAGCACCTCCCGCGGATGTTGCCCGATCCACTCGAAGCCGGCCGCAAGCCGTGCCTCGAACCCCTTGAGCGGTGCCTCCGTGTCTTCGTGTCGTTGCGTCTGTCTGGCCATCCCTCGAGTCGCTTCCCCCGAATCCCCGTAACCGCGGAGCCGGAATCTAGAGGAGCCTTCGGGGCCCAACAAGCTCCAGGGCCCGCGCCGAGAGTTGTCTCAGCTGTCGCCGGCGCTGGCCGTCTGCTCGGTCCCGGAAGGATTGGCGAGCGCGGGCTGGCGCCGCCGGAGCCGAAGTCCGCGGCCAGCCAGGTTCTGGAGGTCGAGGAGGATCAGGTATCCACAGGGGACCACCAGGAGCGTAATCGCCGTGGCGAAGATCACTCCGAACGCCAGCGAGACCGCCATCGGGATCAGAACCTGAGCCTGGAGGCTCTTCTCGAGCATGAGCGGCGTGAGGCCGGCAAACGTCGTCAGCGCAGTCAGCAGGATCGGGCGGAACCGAGCGGCTGCCGCGTCCTGCACCGCCTGCTCAATGGCTATCCCCGTCGCCCGCAGTCGATTCATGTAGTCGACCAGCACGAGGCTCCCGTTGACGACGACGCCTGAGAGCGCCACGACACCGATCAGCGACATGATGCTGAGCTGGCGCCCCATGACCAGATACCCCCCCATGATCAGGTGGCCCGCCACGGCGCCCACGAGGCCGAACGGGATGACCGACATGATGATCAACGGCTGGCCGAACGAGCGAAGCGGAACGGCTAGAAGCGCATAGATCCCGAACAGGGCGATCACGTAGAAGCGGATCAGGGTCTGGAGCATCTCGCGCTGCTCGCGCTGCTCCCCCTCGAGCGAGTAGGTCATCCCCGGGTAGTCGCCGAGGATCTCGGGCAGCGCCGTGGCGCCCAGATCCGCGAGGATCTCGTTGGCATTCGCCTGTGTGAGGTCCAGATCGGAGGTCACGTCGATCGTACGGCGCTTGTCGGTGCGCCGAATCGTCGAAAAGCCTCGTCCGAGCTCCGCGCGCGCCACCGTATCGAACGGCACCGCCTCCCCGTCCGGTGTGCGGATCCGCATGTTCTCGAGATCGCTCACCGACCGTCGCTCCTCCGCGGGATAACGCACCATCACCCGGACGTCGTCGCGCCCTCGCTGGATGCGCTGCGCCTCTTCACCGTAAAAGGCCTGGCGTACCTGGCGACCGAGGTCGCCGAGCGTCAGTCCGAGCGGCTCGGCCGACGGACGGATCGAGAGCTTCAGTTCCTGCTGGCCCGCACGGTACGAATCGGCGATATCGAGCACACCGGGATACTCGGCCAGACGATGCTTGATCCGGCCGGCTGCCTCCCGCAGGTCGGCGACCCGGTCCCCCTGCAGCTGGATGTTGATCGGCTCACCGGCAGAGAACATCGACGAGGTAAAGACAAGCTCGACCGCCCCTGGAATCGGCCCTGAAAGCTCCCGCCAGCGGTTCGCGAACTCCGTGGCCGAAAGTCTCGGCATCTCTTCCCATGGGATCAGCTCGACGTTGACCTCGCCGAGGTTGCTCCCCGTCACCGCGCCCCCTCCGGCCGTGACCGGGCTGTGGCTCTGTCGGGTCCGGTACGGCTGCTCGCCGATCGAGGCAAGCACGTGCTGGACCGTAGGGGGTGCGCCGGGCTCGGCGGACGCCTCGATCTGTTCCTTGAGGCTCAAGGCGGCCTTCTCGATGTGGCGCACGGCTGTGGCAGTCTCGCTGGCCCGGGTCCCTTCGGGCATTGTGAGGAGCGCGACGACGTTGTCCGCCTCGACATCCGGGAAAAACGAGAACGGCATTCGTCCGCTCGCGAGGAGACCCATCGTGAGAAGGAACAGGGCCACGGCGACCGAGACGGTGGTGTAGCGCCACTCGAGAGCACGCGCGAGTTCGCGTCGGTAGCGGCCGTGGATAAATCGCTCGAGACCGGAGCTGAAGCGTCCCTGCAGGCGCTTCCAGAAGCGCACGATTGGAACCTTGGATTCGCCGTTCGTCTCCACCCGGCTGTGCGCGAGGTGGGCCGGCAGCACGAGCTGGGACTCGATGACCGAAAAGACCAAACAGGCAATCACGACGAGGCCGATCACGCTCATGACCTGGCCCATGGGTCCCGGTAGCAGGAGCAGCGGGACGAACGCGGCGATCGTCGTGAGGACCCCGAAGATGACCGGGATCGCGACCTCCTGCGTGCCCTCTATGGACGCGCGAAGCCGGTCGGACGTTCGCTGGCGATACGTGTAGACGTTCTCACCCACGACGATCGCGTCATCGACAACGATCCCCAGAACCACGATGAAGGCAAACAACGAAATCACGTTGATCGAGATGTCCATCCCCGGCAGGGTCCACAGCGCGCCGAGGAACGACAGCGGGATCCCGAGGCTCACCCAGAACGCGAGGCGCAGGCGAAGGAAGAGCGCGAGTACAAGCATCACGAGGAGGAAGCCCGCTCGAGCGTTGCGAATCAGCGTGTTCAGACGGCTACGCAGGAGGCGCGATTCGTCGTTCCAGATGGTCAGGGCCACCCCTTCGGGCATTCGCGTTTGCGCTTCTGCGACATAGGCCTTGACCCGCCCCGCGAAGTCCAACGCGTCCTGCTCTCCGACCCGGAACACCTGGACGAGGACCGCAGGCTGACCGTCAAAGCGCGCGGACTGGTCGGTCTCCTCGAAGCCGTCAACGACGCGCGCCACCTCACCCAGGGTGAGACGACTCCCGTCGCT
>DAOVBF010000118.1 GCA_030673955.1 Deltaproteobacteria bacterium | reverse complement strand
AGGATAAAGGAGGCGCACCTGTTCCTCAATCTCGGACGGAGAAACTCTTGCCGGCGCGGCTCACAGCCCCGACACGGTCTCCTCGATCAGTAGGTCGACAACCGCCTTGAGCGCTTCCTCCGGTTCCGCACCCTCCTCCAGCGCCAGCTGGTAGGTGGCGAGCTGGCGATGGGCGCTGGTGCCGTGCGCGAACACCGTGCGGGCGTGCTCGACTTCCGCAAGACAGCCGAAATACTCCGCGTCTTCGCGCACAAGCTCGATGATCTCCTCCAGCAGCTCACCGTAAGGCACGATCTCGCCCTTGCCGAAATCGACCAGCCCCTCGTCAAACCCGTAGCGCTGCGCTCGCCAGCGGTTCTCGTCCACCAGGAAGCGGGAGTAGATGCGCCAGCGCTGGTTTTCGCGGCGCAGCCGGTAGAGCATGCGGCACAGGCAGCGGAAGAGAGCGGCGCAGCACAGCGCATCGTCGAGCCGGGTGCAGACGTCGGTGATGCGCATCTCCAGCGTCGGAAAGCGGGCACTGGGGCGCACATCCCACCACAGCTTGGTGGCGTCCTCCAGAAGGCCCGCGCGCACCATGACATCGACCGTGCGCTGGTACTCGCCGTGGCTCACAAAGCGCTCGGGCAGGCCGGTCCTCGGCAGCTCGTTGAATACGCACAGCCGGTAGGACTTCAACCCGGTGTCCTCGCCCTCCCAGAACGGGGAAGATGTGCTGAGCACCAGGAGGTGTGGCAGGAAGTAGGCGACCTGGTTCAGGATGTCGATGCGCAGCTCGTCAGTTTCGATCCCGACGTGCACGTGCATGCCGCAGGTCAAGAGCCGCCGCGCCACCACCTGCATGTCCCGCTCGAGGACGTTGTAACGCTCCTTATCGGTGTGCTTCTGGACCTGCCAGTGTCCGAATGGGTGGGTCGAGGCAGCGATCGGCGCAAACCCGTGCCTTCCGGCGACGTCCGCGACGGTGCGCCGCAGGTGCGTCAGGTCCGCGCGCGCCTCGGCCAGGGTGTCGCAGACGCGGGTGCCCACCTCGATCTGCGATTGCAGAAACTCGGGGCTGACCTGGCCCTCGAGCAGGGCCTCGCAGTCCTCGATCATGCTGGGCGGTGGCTCGCTCACGAGGTCGCGCGTGGCGCGCTCGACCAGCAGGTACTCCTCCTCAACGCCGAGGGTGAAGCTGGGCTCCGCTAGGGCCATTCAGTAGATCTCTCAGCGGTAGAGGCCCGGATCGGCAGGGACGCGAGCCCACGCCCCGCCGAGCGGGCGCAAGGGAAGTATAGGACCCGTTGAGGGCGCCGAGAAGAGCCGGGTTCTGTTCACCTGCCGGCGGGATGCTCTATCCGCATGAGGAGCTGGCTGATTTCGAGAGTCCGATCCCGGGCTGCGGCTTTGCCGTGCAGCCATGCGCTCCGTGCGCGACAATGAGAAGTCACCGGCCGAGCGAGGAGTTCGCATGCCCATCGCAGACAGGCTGACCGCCAGAAAGGCCATCATCGAGCGGGTCCGAGGGCTCGGCCGCAAGGTGGTGGCGGTGCTGCCCTTCCACTACCCACGTGCGCTGCTGCGGGCGTACCGACTGCACCCCATCGAGGTCTGGGGACCCCCGAACGTTCCACGCGACAAGGGCAGCCAACATTTCCAGGCCTACACCTGCGACATCGTGCTGAAGGCCACATCGTTCCTGCTGCGGGGTGGCATGGACCCCGTGGACGCGATCCTCGTCCCCCACACCTGCGACGCGCTGCAGGGAATGGCCTCGGTGACGGCCGACTTCCTGAAGCCCCGCCAGCCCGTTCTGACCCTCTACCTCCCGAGGGGTTGCCGCGACTCGGACCGGGCCTTCCTGATAGCGGAGCTGAGGCGCCTCGCCGGGTGCTGCGCCGAGATCAGCGGCCACAAACCCAACGAGGCCGACTGGGCCGAGGCCTTCGCGGCCGAGGAGGCAGCCGACCGAGCGCTTGCCAGCCTCTACCAGCGCCGCCCGCGGCTCGCGCTGAGCGATCGCGACTTCTATACCGCTGTCCGCTCCCGCGAGTTCCTGACGGCGGAGGACTTCGGTGAGCTCGCGGCCTCCCTTCCCGAGGGAGACCCGCCGGCGGACGGAGTCGGTCTGATGCTCTCGGGCATCGTTGCGGAGCCGCTGGAGCTCTTCGATCGCATCAACGAGATGGGCGCCCACGTCGTCGCCGACGACCTGGCCTGCGGCTACCGGCGCGTCTATCCGCCGGCGGCGGAGAGCGATCCCTTCGCACGAATCGCGGCGCAGCTGCTGGCCTGTCCACCGGATCCCACCCGCGGATCGCCCATCGAGCAACGGGTGGCCGCGCTCAGATCGCGCATGCGAGAGAGCGGCGCCCAAGGCTTGCTGATCTACGACGTGAAGTTCTGCGAGCCGGAGCTCTTCGACATACCCCTGCTGCGAAAGCACCTGGCCGCAGCCGGCCTTCCCGTCCTGCACGTCGAATTCGAGATGGGAATGACCGTGTCCCGCCAGGTGCTCACGCGAATCGAAGCCTTTGTGGAGACGCTGCAATGACGGAAACGACACCCCTCTCACACTACGTCCGCTCCAGCCGCCTCGACTATCAGCTTCGCTACGAGCTCTTGGGCAAGGCGCTGCTGCGGGTCCAGCGCTGGCGCGACCAGCGAAAGCTCGCGGGCCTGCGCCCGCGGGAGGACAGCGTCCTGAACCCGCCCCTGCGCTGCGTGGCCTACATGAAGGAGATGATGTCCCGGCATTACCTCGAGGGTCGGTACGCCAACGGGGTGCGGAAGGTGGCCTGGGTGACCAGCGGGGCGCCCGCCGAGCTGCTCAAGGCCCTCGATTTTTTCCTCATCTACCCGGAGAACCACGCGGCGCTCTGCGGCGTACGCCGCAAGGCCGAGAGCCTCTGTGAGGAGGCGGAGCACGACGGCTACTCCCGCGACATCTGCTCCTACGGCCGTACCGACATCGGTGCCATGCTCTCCGGCAAGACCCCGGCGGGCCGCTTGCCGCGCCCGGACCTCCTGCTCTGCTGTACAAACATCTGCCAGACGGTGCTGTACTGGTACCGGGTGCTGGCCGCCCACTTCGGATGCCCTCTGATCCTGATCGACACGCCGTTCCTCTACCACGAAGCCGAGGCACACCAGGTCGCCTACGTGCAGCGCCAGCTCGAGGAGATGGTTTCGGTGGCCGAGCAGGTCGCAGGTCGCTCCTTCTCGGAGCGGAGCTTCATGCAGGTCGTGGATCACTCCAGACGAGCCAGCGAGCTGTGGCTCGAGGTCCTGAATCGGTCCCGGCACAGGCCCGCGCCCATGACGGCCTTCGACGGCTTCATCCACATGGGTCCCATCGTCGATATGCGCGGCGACCCGGAGACGACCGACTACTACGAGCGCATGCTCGACGAGCTCGACGAACGCATTCGCAACGGCGTCGGAGCGATCAAGGAAGAGCGCTACCGGGTGCTTTGGGACAACCTGCCCATCTGGTACAAGATCGGAGACTTCTCGAAGTGGCTCGGCGGCCACGGTGTGAACGTGGTGGCCTCGACGTACACGTACGCCTGGGGAGAGCTCTCCCCGATGATCGACCCCAGCAAGCCTTTCGAGTCGATGGCTCGCGTCTATCTGCATCCGATCCTGAACCGCTCCACGGGCCACAAGCTGAGCTCGATGCAGCGCATGGTCGACGAGTTCCACCTGGACGGTGTGATCCTCCACTCGGATCGCTCTTGTAAGCCTTACTCGCTCGGGCAGATCGACCAACGTGATCACCTCGTCCAGGAGATGGGAATCCCCGCGCTCCTGCTCGAGGCGGATCACAATGACCCCCGCGCCTATGCCGAGGAGCAGTCGACCCAGCGGCTCGAGGCGTTCATCGAGATGATGGAGGCGCGGGCGTGAGCAAACCCGAGGTCGTCGCAATCGGGACCGACGCGGGCTCGACCACGTGCAAGCTGGTCGCCGTGGGTCAAGGGGGGGAGGTGCTCGGCTCGAGGCTGGAAGCCACCCAGCCGCACATCGAGCTCCAGGTCGGCGAGCTGCTGGGACAGCTGCGCTCGGAGCTGGGCGTCGATGGCCCGGTCCCGTGCGTGGCCACGGGCTACGGCCGAAAGCTCGTCAAGGACGCCACCCGGAGCGTTACGGAGATCACCTGTCACGCGCGCGGCGTGTTCCGGGACCTGGGGCACGGCGGCACGCTGGTCGATATCGGCGGCCAGGACAGCAAGGTCATCCGGCTGGGCAACAACGGTAAACCCGTGGACTTCATGATGAACGACAAGTGCGCGGCGGGCACGGGGCGTTTCCTCGAGTACACCTCCGCACGGCTCGGGGTCCCCATCGACGAGCTGGGACGGCGGGCACTGTCCACGGACCGGGAGGAGCCCATCACCTCGACCTGCACCGTCTTCGCTGAATCGGAGATCATCTCGCTGCTCGCGCGAGGCGTTGCGTTGGAGGCCATCCTCCGGGGGCTGCACCGAGCGCTGGTCGGCCGCATCGTGGCCATGGTGCACAACGTCGGCTTGACACCCCCACTCATGCTCTCGGGCGGCGTGGCACACAACGAGGCCGTGCGTGCGCTGATAGAGGAGGCCACCGGCGAGCGCGTGCTGCTTCCTCGGGAGCCCCAGCTGATGGGCGCCTACGGCGCGGCCCTGCTGGGCACGGAGGGCAAGTCCGCCGCCTAGCGATGTCCGCGCCCCGGCACGCCGACCCTAGCTCCGCATGAGTCGCAGCAGGATCGCTGTGAGCTACGCCGCTGCGCGCCGAGTCGCGGTGGGCGGGGTGGGAACAAGTGTCTTGCTGATCGGGGTGGCGATGATCGCGTTGCCAGGACCAGCCATCGTCGTAATCCCGGCAGGGCTCGGGATCCTGGCCCTGGAGTTCGCCTGGGCAAGGCGCTGGCTCCGGATCGCCAGAGAGAAATCGGAGCAGGCGCGTGAGCTGTTGCGCACTCGAGAGCCGGAAGAAACAGAGTCTTCAGGCCGGGGTGTCGAATAAGTCCTGAGACACTGCAGGCCTGCCCTTGCTGTGGCAGCCGTCCATGCCCAGGTAGCGCCCAGCTCCGCGGCCCTCAAGGTCCGAGCGGTCGGCCGCTCGTTCTTAGCTGCCACTCCCGCTGCCGCTCTCGCCTTAAGGCTCCTCCAGAGCGAGATTGAGTCTGTTCAGGCCGGAATGGACCACGAGCACCACGCTGGAGGAAGTCCCTGCATACGCTCCCTTGCCAATAGCGGTCACGGCGTGCGCGCCCCGGTGGATTGCGCTTCGCACGAAGTTC
>DAOVBF010000214.1 GCA_030673955.1 Deltaproteobacteria bacterium | reverse complement strand
TGGCTCTGCCAGCCGATACCCGGGCGAGACGGGGCTCTGCCGCCCGATAACTCGCTAGTTCGGCCCGCTGCTTCTTCAGGGAGCGGCTGCAGGGTCCGAGAAGGGACTTGCCATGTGCAGATGGGTTCGCCTCGCGCTCGCGCTCGGCCTGGCGCTGCTGGCCTTCGCCGTGCTGCTTCCGGACACCGTGGCTGTGTGGATGGACGCGGAAGGACACACCTACCTCACCGATCGCGACGGGGCACCGGCCCCCGGGGCGACCCGCCTGGAGCCCGCGGATCTCTCACTCGGCTGGGGCGGCCGGGTACTGGGTGAGCCGCTCGACGATGTCACGGACTCGAGCGACGAGGACGATCGCGTAACGCGCGAACTTCTCACCGCGCGCGACGACATCGTTCGCGGTGAAGTGAGGCGGGGCCTCGCGCGGCTGCGTCGGTTGCACCAGCGTAATCCAGGGCGGCCCGATGTGGCGTTCCTGCTCGCGGAGGTCGAGCGGAGGCGTGGACGTCTGGAACCCGCGCGCGAAGCTCTGGAGGCGGCGCTCAGCATTGCGGCGAAACTCCCGGACCGCTGGCGCGACGCGGCACACGCTCTGTTGCGGGAAATCGACGCTGAGCTCGAGCTCGCTGACGCTCGGGGTGCGAGCCGCGGCGCGATGAAGGTTCTCAACTCGCAGCACTTCCTCGTTTCGTACGACCACCAGTTCGCCGGACGTGCATATGGCGAGCGCGCGCTGGCCATCCTGGAGCAGGTCCGCGCGCACCTCGCGCGGTCCATGGGCCGGACGCTTGCCCGGCCACTCGAGATCCGGCTCTACACGAAGACCCACTACCTCGACGCGTACAAAGACCGCTTCGGCTTCGCAACGGTGGGCTTCTACGACGGCGCGATTCATGTGGTCTCGGTGCGGCGCCCTCGTCGGGAGCTCTTTGCGCTGCTTATTCACGAATATGCACACGCGCTCTTCGAGGAGGCCTTGGGCAGCCACAAGCCGTTCTTCATGAACGAGGGTATCGCGGATCGCGAGGAGGAAATCGCCCGCGGTCGCGCACGGCTGTCGCGCGGCGAGTGGCGTCGACTCCTCGATGCGCTGCGCGGTGGGAGCTGGATTCCCCTCAAGTCGTTAGTCGTGGGCTTCGGCGGCCTCAAGGGGAAACGGGCGCTTCTCGCCTACCTCGAGTCGCGCGCGGCGATCGAGATGATCGAAGACCATCACCCGGGCGCCATCGCCCGCTGGCTGAATCGCTGCGCGGGCGGCATGCCCTGGGAAGACGCGCTCCGGGTCGAAACCGGCTGGGCCACCTGGGACTTGGACCATGCGCTCCGCGACTCGGTGCGTAGCCGGTTTCCGGTGGATCCCCTGGCGAACCTCGACACTCCGAGGATCCCCATGGAGTAGAATCTCGCCGGAAGGGGCGAGATGTCACCCGCACTCGAAGTACTCTTGCTTTGGCTGGCTTTCGGCGCCACGCACATCGGGCTTTCCAGCCAACGGGTCCGGTCGCGCCTGGTGGGCGTGCTCGGGGAGCGCCCCTTCCAGGGACTTTACTCGATTGTGGCGTTGGCCCTCTTTATCCCTCTGGTCGGGGGCTACTTCGCAAACAGACACGAAGGTCCGTGGCTCTGGGAGCTTTCGGAGAGCGCCGCGTTAGTGTGGACGCTCAACCTCGGCATGGGCGTCGCATTCGTGCTGCTGGTGACGGGGCTCGTGAGGCCCGGCCCGGCCGCGCTCGTGCCGGGTGGTGCGGAGGTACGCGGGGTCTATCGCATCACGCGCCACCCGTTTGTGATGGCCACCGTGATCTTCGGCCTGCTGCATCTGCTCCCGAATGGCGCTGCTTCGGATGTCGCCTTCTTCGGTGGCTTTGTGGGCTTCGGCCTGCTCGGCGCGTGGCATCAGGATCGGCGCAAGCTCGCGAGCGGTGGCGAAGCCTACCGGAGCTTCCATGCGGCTACGCCGTTCTTGCCGTTCACGGGGCGGGAGACCCTGCGCGGTCTTCGCGAGCTGTCGCCGCTGATCACCGCGGCCGGCGTCGGACTCGCGGTCCTCGTGCGCTACTTTCACCCGGCCTGGTTCGCGGACTGAGAAGCTTAGTCTGCCGATGGCCCGCGCCCGGGACCGCAAGTGGCGCGTTAGCGCCACGCGCAGTGAGGCGTAGCCGAACAAGGCGCGTACGGAGTCACGCGCCGTGCCGGCAGGCGGGCTTTGCCCGCCGATAACCGGCCAGTCGTAGCGGGTGGGCGCGGCCGCCCCGACTGGCGAGGTAACGGGCGGCGGAGCCGCCCTGCTCGCGCGGCGGGCGACTTCGTGCCCGCCTCACCCGGGACCCGGTTAAGACTCCGGTGCCCAGTAATCGAAGTCGACCAGATTCTCCTTCAGGTATTCCCTCAGGCTCGCCACCAGCTTCTTCTCGAGCTGGCGGATCCGCTCGCGTGTCAGACCGAATTCGTCTCCGAGCTCCTGAAGCGTGCGCGGCTCGTCTGCGAGGATGCGTTCGCGCAGAATGCGCAGCTCGCGCTCGTCGAGGTTCTTGCTGAAGCGTTCGACGTGGGCCCGAAAGCTTTCGTGGATACGCCGCTTGCTGACCTCGCTCTCCACCGACTCGCCTGGAGCCGCCATCAGGTCGCCTAAGGTCGCCGAGTCGGCCTCATCGCGCACCGGCATGTCGAGCGAGAGGTCCGATTGGGCGAGCCGCTGCTCCATATCCTCGACGTCCCGCTCCTTGACGTCGAGCGACTCGGCCAGGAGGTTCGTCTGGGGGGTGAACCCGGCCTGCTCGAGCTCGCGCTTTGCGCGGTTCAAGCGGAAGAAGAGCTTGCGCTCGGCGCGGCTCCCGCCTACACGGACCATGCGGATGTTGTCGATGAGGTACTTGAGGATGTAGGCGCGAATCCAGTAGGCGCTGTACGAGGAGAGCTTCACACCCCGGTATGGGTCGAAGCGTTTGACGGCCCGGAGCAAGCCGATATTGCCCTCCTGGATCAGGTCCAGCAGGTTGGTCCAGACGCGCTGGTACTCCCTCGCGATCTTCACGACGAGTCTCAGATTGGAGAGCGCCAGCTGCTGCGCGGCTTCGGGATCGCTGTCTTCGTGAACCCGGACCGCGAGCTCCTGCTCCTCCTCGCGGCTCAGGAGCGGATACTGCCCGATCTCCGCGAAGTAGCGGGTCAGCGCGTCCTGCGGGACAAGGGCCGGCTCGGGCGGGGTTTTCTTCACTCCCACACCATAGCGCTAAGGCGCATGGACGCGTGCCCCGCGGGCAAGCGCGGGGCGCTAAGCCGCCCGGCGCGAGCCCACCGACTATGAGCGCTGCGAGCCTACTTCTTCAGGCTGCGGATGAATCCCACCAGGGCCTGGCGATCTGCTTCTGGAATCACCGCGCCCCAAGGCGCCATCAGAGGCGACCCGCCCTTGGAGGCCGCGCCGTTTGTGATCACCTCGAAGATGGCCTGGTCCGTTCCGCCGTAAAGGAAGTCGGCCTTCGTGAAATCGCGCGGAGGCGGCTGGAGCACCACGCCAACGGGGCCCTTGCCATCACCATTGGGGCCGTGGCAGGCCTGGCAGTAGGTATCGTAGATCTGCTTGGCCTTCGCGAGTGT
>DAOVBF010000162.1 GCA_030673955.1 Deltaproteobacteria bacterium | reverse complement strand
CGTGAACCCGGACGGGGATACAGGCGTCGACCGGCATTGCCGCGGCGGAGCTGACCGCAGAGTCGCCCCTGACGGAAGGAGCCAGCGGAGGGATCTCGTCGGGCTCAGCCCAGCTCGTGGACGGCTGCGATGATCTTCTGGGCCGATGGCCGGTAGGCGTCCTCGAGCACGGGGCTGAACGGCACCGGCGCGTGGGGCGCCGTCACCTTCTTGACGGGCGCGTTCAGATAGTCGAAGCCGCGATCCACGCAGAGCGCCGCGACCTCGCTTGCCATGCCACAGTGGGGAGGCGCCTCATCGATCACGACGAGGCGGCCCGTCTTGGCCAGCGAGGCGAGGATGGTGTCCTCGTCGAGCGGTGCCAGTGTGCGCAGGTCGACGACCTCCGCGCTCGTGTCCCCCTGCGCGAGCTGCTCTGCCGCCTCGAGTGCCATGCGGACGGTCGCGCCGATTCCCACCAGGGTCACATCGGAGCCTTCGCGGGGCACGCTGGCTACGCCCAGTGGGGTCTCGTAGTCCCCCTCGGGCACCGGCCCCTGCGCGTTGATGAGCGACTTCGGCTCGCAGAAGACCACGGGGTCGTCGTCGCGTATGGAGGAGAGCAGGAGTCCCTTGGCGTCGGCGGGGTTGGATGGACAGACCGTCTTGAGCCCGGGAATGGAGACCGTGATGCCGTAGAGGCTCTGGGAATGTTGTGCGGCCGCGCGCACGCCGGCGCCCGTGACGGTGCGCACAGTGAGCGGCACGCGCGCCTTGCCTCCGAACATGTAGCGGAGCTTCGCGGCTTGGTTGAGCAGCGGGTCGAGGCTCACACCGATAAAGTCGATGAACATGAGCTCGGCCACCGGTCGCAGCCCAGTGACGGCAGCTCCCACGGCCGCGCCCAGGTAGCCCATCTCGCTGATGGGTGTATCGCGCACCCGTTCGGGGCCGAAGGCCTTGTAGAGCCCCTTCGTTGCGCCCATGATGCCGCCCCACGCCTCCTCGATACCCTGGTCCTCCCGGCCTCCGCCACCAGCCACGTCCTCGCCCAGGACGATGACGTCCGGATCGCTCTGCATGGCGATGTGGAGCGCTTCGTTGATGGCTTGAACGAAATGTAGATCTCGCGACATGGCTAATTGCTCACGTAGACATCGGTCAGGACTTCTTCGGGGCTGGGCAACGGAGCCGCTTCGGCGTAGGCTACGGCGGCCTCGATCTCTTCGGCCACCGCCCCGTCGATGCGGCGGAGCTCCTCGGCGCTGATGCCACCCTCCTCGACGATGTTTTGCTCGAAGCGCTCGAGCGGATCGCGTGTTTGGCGCACCTCCTCCGCTTCCTCTTTCGTGCGGTACGTGAGCGGGTCTCCGACATAGTGGCCGAAGTAGCGATAGGTCTTGCACTCGAGCAGTGTCGGGCCTTCACCGTCGCGCGCTCGCTTGAGTGCTTCTCCGGCTTTCTCGAAGACGTCGAAGAGGTCCATGCCATCCGCGATCACGCCGGGAATTCCGTAGGCGTGGGCCCGCTCCGCAATGTCCGTGACGCTCGTCGCGAACTCACACGGCGTGGCCTCCCCGTAGCCGTTATTTTCGACCACGAAGAGCACGGGAAGTTTCCAAACGGCCGCGAGGTTCAGGCATTCGTGGAACTGTCCCTGGTTGGATGCCCCGTCCCCGAAGAAGGCCACCGAGACCGCGCCGTTCTTCTTGATCGCCGCCGTGAGTGCTGCACCGGTGGCGAGCGGGATGCCTGCGCCCACGATCCCGTTGGCGCCGAGCATGCCCACGTCGAGGTCGGCGATGTGCATCGAGCCCCCCTTCCCCTTGCAAATGCCCGTCGAGCGTCCGAAGAGTTCCGCCATCATTCGCTGCATGTCCACGCCCTTGGCGATGCAATGTCCGTGACCCCGATGCGTGGACGCGATAAAATCGCGATCCGTGAGGTGCATCGTGACACCCACCGCGACGGCCTCTTCACCGGCGTAGAGGTGCAGAAAGCCGGGCAGCTTCCCGGCTGTCACCAGATCGTAGAGCTTCTCTTCGAACGCGCGAATTCTTCGCATCCGGCGATAGGCGTCCAGAAGCTGATCTCGGTTGAGCTCCATCCCCGCCTCCTCGTGATAGGCTCCCATTCTATGCCGTTCGACATCGCCATGCCTAGGCTCGGAATGACGATGCAGGAGGGGACCGTGGTGGCGTGGCGTGTGCGGCTGCTCGACCGGGTCGAGAGGGGGCAGGTCATCCTGGTCATCGAGTCGGAGAAGACCGAGGTCGAGATCGAAGCGCCGGCCTCGGGGGTCCTCCGGCACATCTACGTCGAGCCCGGCGAGACCGTCCCCTGCGAGACGCTGCTGGCTGTACTCACGGATTCGGCCGATGAGCCCTTCGAGGCCGAGGCCTACCGGGCCTGTGCACAGCCCCCCCTGCCCGCGCAGCCGGCCCCTACGACCCGACCGGCCGCAGCCTCGGCTCGGGCCGCCCGACCCCCGGAGACACGCCCGATCACACCCGCGGCCCGGAAGCGGGCTCGGGAGCTCGGCTTGGAAGTGGTGCGCATCCCGGGCAGCGGACCGGGCGGGCGCGTCACGCGCGAAGACGTCGACGCGTTTGCCGCGGCACTCGAATCACGCGTGACGGTCGCCGACGGCGTCGCCCTGGAAGTGGTCTGCCAGGGTGAGGGGACGCCGGTCGTGTTCCTGCCGGGCTTCGGAACGGATGCATCGGTGTTTGCGCGACAGGTTCCGGTCCTGGCCGAGCACTACCGCGTACTCGTCCTGAACCCGCGTGGAGTCGGGCTGTCGGATGCCCCGGAGGCGGACGCGTATGCGGTCGCGGAGGCGGCGGAGGACGCCGGCAGCGTGATCGGTGCGCAGGGACACGTGGTGGGGGCGAGTCTCGGGGCAGCCGCGGCGCTCGAGCTTGCGCTGACGCAACCCGAGCGCGTGCGATCGCTCACGCTGCTCACGCCATTCGTGGTCGCAGGCGCGCGGCTCTTGGCCGTCGTCGATGCATGGCGTTCGATCGCGGAGGTCGCGCCGCCGCCCATCCTCGCGCAGGCGGTGATGCCCTGGCTGTTCTCGGAGGAGTTTCTCACCGATGCGGTCCGCCGCGCGCGCGCCGTGAGCGGCTTCGCCCAGGCGG
This sequence comes from Deltaproteobacteria bacterium, assembly GCA_030673955.1. Classification (GTDB taxonomy): domain Bacteria; phylum Myxococcota_A; class UBA9160; order SZUA-336; family SZUA-336; genus SMWZ01. The sequence goes on along the minus strand of DAOVBF010000162.1, from coordinate 1,131 downwards.
CCGAGAAGACCCCCGCCTCTACCCTGGCGCGACAGGTGGAGGGTCTGCGGGCGTGGGCTGGAACGCGCGCGAAAGATCTCGCCCGCCTCGCGATGCCGACGCTGATCGTGGGTGCCGGAGCGGACCTGCTCACGGGCGAAGCAGCGGAGATCGCAACCTCGATCCCCGGCGCCAAGCTCACGGTGGTCCAGAGCGCCGGCCATGCCGTGGCGCTGGAGGCGCCGCGGGAGGTCAACGCGGTGCTGCTCGAACATTTGCAGTCGGTCGACATCGGCGCATAGGCCGCAGCGGCCGCTGAAGAAACCGGGACGTGATGGAGTCTCTCGTCGACCTCTCTCAGCTCTTGTTGAAGAGGTCGACCATCTTGACGTCGAACGTCGCGGAGCGGGCTCGCGTGCGTGCCCAGTCCCGGAGCTCCTTGATGCGTTCCTCGTACGTATCGTAGAGCGGAACAGTCTCGGTGATCGCGTTGGCTAAGTCGTTCTCGGTGAGGTCCCGCTGCTCTGCGAAGGCGGTGTAGAGCGCCGCCACCACCACCTGCTCGAGCTCGGCGCCCGACAGCCGCCCGGACTGCTCCGCGAGCTCTTCGAGCGAGTAGCGCAGGGGGTCACGGCTCCGCTTGCCCAGATGGATGGCGAGAATCTCGACCCGCTCGGCATGAGTCGGCAGGTCGACGAAGAAGAGATCGTCGAAACGTCCTCGTCGCAGCAGCTCCGGGGGCAGCTGATCCACGTCGTTGGCGGTCGCGACGACGAAGACCGGGCTCGTCTTTTCGGAGAGCCAGGTCAGGAACCAGCCGAACACGCGGCTTGCTCGAGGATCGGCGGCCGACGCGGCGAAGCCCTTCTCGATCTCGTCGATCCAGAGCACGGCGGGAGCGAGAGACTCGGCAATGGCGATGGCTTCGCGAGTTGTTGCTTCGGGGCTTTTCTCCGCACTCCCGAAGGCCGCCGCCAGGTCCAGGCGCAGGAGCGGAAACTGCCACTCGCGCGCCACGGCCTTGGCGCACAGGGATTTTCCGCAGCCCTGTACGCCCAGCAGCAGGAGCCCTCGCGGGACGGGCAGGTCGAAGCTGCGCGCCTCTTCGTCGAAGGCCCGCCGGCGCTCGCGCAGCCAGCGCTTGAGCTCGTC